>DATINN010000165.1:0-1873 GCA_035474175.1 Mycobacteriales bacterium
GCCCCCCGGGCGTGAACGCCAGGCCCGCGGACGTCCGCAGGAAGAGCCGGTCGCCGAGCTCCTTGCGCAGCTGGCCGACGTGCAGGGACACCGCGGCCTCGGACACCTCCAGGTCGACCGCGGCCTTCTTGACCGACCCGAGGCGGACCACCGCGGCGAAGGCGCGCAGCTGGGTGGGCGTCACGGGGCTGTCCTCACCTGGGCTCAGGAGGTGTGTCACCCCAAATTACAGCGCCGCTCCGGACACCCGTTCCAGCTCCTCGATCACCGGCCACAACGGGTGGCCAGCGTCGGCCGGCCCGAACCGGGCGCTCTCCCGGCGGGCGGCGGCGATCAGCCCCGGCAGCACCGGCCCGGCGCCGCCGGACTCCAGCACCCGCAGCCAGACCGTACGCACGACATCCTCGGCCGCGGCCCGGCTCAGGCCGTGCGCGCGGGCGATCGCCCAGAGCAGGCCGGTGTGCCGCTCCACCAGCTCGCCCCAGGCGTCCTCGTCGCCGGCGTAGGCCTCGTCCCGGAGGCGCTCCGACGTGCGCAGGTCGGTGAGCATGGCTCCACTGTGGGACCTCGGCGCCGGGCCGGCATCCGTGCTCAGCACGGACTCGCGGGATCCGTGGTGAGCACGGATGCGCACCGCGACCACCGCGGCCACGCTCGCCCGGCGGGCACTTCCGGGGCTCCGCACGAGCGGACGGAGAACGACACATGACCACCATCGACGACGCGAAACTGCAGGCCTTCGTCGGCCAGGCGGTCACCGACATGGGCGCGACCATCTCGGGACTGCTGCTGCACCTCGGCGACCGGCTCGGGCTCTACAAGGCGATGGCCGGGGCCGGCCCGCTGACCTCGGCCGAGCTGGCCGGCCGCACCGGCACCACCGAGCGGTACGTCCGCGAGTGGCTCGGCAACCAGGCCGCCGGCGGGTACGTGGTGCACGACCCGGCCGCGGACACGTACGAGCTGCCGCCCGAGCAGGCCATGGTCGTCGCCGACGAGGACAGCCCGGTGTTCCTGGGCGGGGCCTTCGAGACCATCGCCTCCTGCTACGCCGACGCCGACCTGTTCGCCGACGCGTTCCGGACCGGGGCCGGGGTCGACTGGGGCCGGCACGACGACCGGCTGTTCTCCGGGGTGGTCCGGTTCTTCCGGCCCGGGTACGCCGTCCACCTGGTCGACGAGTGGCTGCCGGCCCTGGACGGGGTGGTCGGGAAGCTGCGGGCGGGCGCGAGCGTCGCCGACGTCGGCTGCGGGCAGGGCGCGTCCACGGTGATCATGGCCCAGGCGTTCGAGCGGTCGACGTTCGCCGGGTTCGACCCGCACGAGCCCTCGATCGAGGCCGCGCGGAAGGCGGCGGCGCAGGCGGGGGTGACGCCGCGGACCCGGTTCACGGTGGCCGCGGCGAAGGACCTGCCCGGCGAGGGCTTCGACCTGGTCTGCCTGTTCGACACGCTGCACGACATGGGCGACCCGGTCGGCGCCGCCCGCTGCATCCGGCAGGCGCTGGCCCCGGACGGCACCCTGCTGCTGGTCGAGCCGGCCGCCGGGGACAGCCTGGAGGACAACCTCAACCCGGTCGGGCGGGCGTACTACGGCCTGTCCACGGTGATCTGCACGCCCGGGTCGCTGGCCCAGGAGGTCGGGCTCGGGCTCGGTGCCCAGGCCGGGGTCGCGCGGCTGACCGCGGTGCTGCAGGAGGCCGGCTTCACGCGCGTGCGGCTGGCGACGTCGACGCCGTTCAACATCATCCTGGAGGCCAGGCCATAGGGGTCGCGCCCATCGCCGTGAGCGCGGCCTCACCCCGGGCGCGATGGTCACCCCCGATCATGACCAGCGTCCGGGCTTCCTGGTAGCGGCAGCCGGCGTCCCGCAC
>DATINN010000166.1:0-9907 GCA_035474175.1 Mycobacteriales bacterium
CGGCCCTGAGCGGCGAGACCGAGTTCGCGTGGCGGAAGCGCGGGAGGTGACCGTGCGGGCCTCGAGGTCGATCTCGTACACGTCGCCGAGCAGCACGTCGAGGTTCTTCTGCTTGCGCAGGATCTCGCGGGTGGCGGGGGCGATCTCGCCCTCGGACAGGATGCCGGTGGCGACCTGGTAGAGCAGCGGCTGGAACAGGTGGTGCGTGGTCCGGCTGATCAGGGTGACGTCGACGTTGGCGTCCTTGAGCTCCTTGGCGGCGAACAGCCCGCCGAAGCCGGAGCCGATGATGACCACACGGTGACGCCCGGTCCTGGTGTTCGTGCCCGTGAGAGCCACGGGTCCTCCTCCGTCGTGCCTGGCTTGTCACCTGGTTCAACGTCCCGGCCGGGCCGGGCTTTCCCGAACCCGTGAATCGATCAAGTGGGTGTGATCACAGGCCGGCCCGGCCGGGTGGGTAGCGTCTGACCATGGTCCGCCGGCCGCCGCGCCCCGCGGCCCCCGTACGGACAGGAGATGCGACATGGCTGACGCCGCAGGGCCGGTGCCGCCGAGCGGGCGGGTGCACTGGGTCGGGACCGGGCTGTCCACCGGCAGCGGCCTGGGGCTGGTCTGCGCCGCGGCCGAAACGGTGCTCTGGGGCCGCACGCAGGACAAGGCGCGGGCCAAGCTGGCCGCGCTCGGGCTCGACGGGCGGGCGGCGACCGGGGCGCTGCCGGCGCTGGAGTCGGAGCTGGCCCCGGGCGACGTCGTCGTCTCCATGCTGCCGCCGCCCGCGCACCCCGACCTGCTGGGGCTGGCGATCGGGCGCGGCGCGCACTTCGCCTGCTCCAGCTACCTCAGCCCCGGCATCGCCGCCCGGACCGACGAGGCCGCCGCCCGCGGGCTGGTCGTGCTGACCGAGATCGGCCTCGACCCCGGCATCGACCACCTGCTGGCGCACCGGCTCGTCGGCGCCGCCCGGGCCGCGGTCGGCGACGGACCGGCGACGGCCCGGTTCACCTCCTACTGCGGCGCCAACCCGGCCGAGCCCAACGACTTCCGCTACCGGTTCAGCTGGGCCCCGCGCGGCGTGCTCACCGCGCTGCGGACGCCGGCCCGCGACGTCCGGGGCGGGCGGATCGTGGCCACGGACCGGCCGTGGGAGGCGGTGCAGCCGGTCACCGTGGCCGGGGAGGCGTTCGAGGTCTACCCCAACCGCGACAGCCTCCCGTACGTGCCGGTCTACGGGTTCCCGCCGGCCTGGACGCTGGACACGTTCAGCCGCGGCACGCTGCGCCTGGACGGCTGGAGCGCGGCCTGGCGGGACGTGTTCGGCGAGCTGGCCGGTGCCGACGACCAGCGCCTCACCGACCTGGCCGCGACGCTCGCGGCCCGCTACCCGACCTCGCCGGCCGACCACGACCGGGTGGTGATGGCGGTGCGGCTGGAGCTGCGCGGGGCCGCCGACTGGACCGGTGGGTACGTGCTCGACGTCGAGGGCACCGACACCGAGGACGCGACGCCGCGGCTGGTGTCCGTGCCGCTGGCCGGCGGGATCCTGGAGCTGGTCGCCGGGCGACTGGCGCCGGGCCTGCACCGGGCCACCGACGACCCGGAGTCGGTCGAGCGGTGGCTGGCCTGGCTGGCCGGGCAGGGCATCGTCGCCGCCGCCGTTCGCTAGCGGCGCTCAGCGCTGCCTGGTGTAGGTCTGCAGCACCACGCCGGAGCGGAACGCGCGGCAGTCGGTCAGCGCCAGCCCCTGCGGCGGCAGGCCGTCCGGCATGAGGTTGCGGCCGCGGCTGCTGAGCACCGGGTAGACGAACAACCGGTATTCGTCGACCAGGTCGGCCCGCATGAGCGCGTGCACGACGCTGATGCTGCCGGTCACGCCCAGGTCGCCGCCGTCGCCCTCGGCCTTGAGCGCGGCGACCGCCTCCTCCAGCGGTCCGGCCAGGACGGTGCTGTGGTCCCAGCCCGGGTCGGTCATGGTCGTGGACGCGACGTACTTGGGCACCCGGTTGAGGTGCTCCGTGCTGCCCGACGCGTCGTCCGTCTGGTGCGGCCAGTAGCCCCGGAACTCCTCGAACGTCCGCCGCCCCAGCAGCAGCGCCTCCTCCCGCGCCATCTGCTCGCCCATCACCGCGAACAGGTCCTCCGCGCCCTCCTGGTCCCCCGGGTCGAACCAGTCGTCGACGAACTCGATCACCCCGTTGGCGCTGATGTTCTCGCTCACCACGAGCCGCCGATGTCCAGCCACAGCAGGCCACCCCTCACCCGATCCGACACAGGCCCACGACCCTGACAGATCGCCGCCGCGAACTTGCACCGGGTCCGGCGGCTGCGCTAGACGTACCCGATGACTGCGAAGCGTGCCGTGCCGGAGGTCGCCGACCGGGCCACCTGGCAGGCGAAGGTGGACGAGATCCGGGTCAAGGAGAAGGCGCTCACCCGCGCCGGCGACGCGCTCGCGGCCGAGCGGCGCCGGCTGCCGATGGTCGAGGTCGACGCGAGCACCAAGCTGATCGGCGCCGCCGGGCCGGTCGCGTTCCTCGACCTCTTCGAGGGGCGCTCGCAGCTGATCGCCTACTTCCACATGTGGCACACCGGCAAGCCGGCCGCGCAGCAGTGCGAGGGCTGCACGTTCAACACCAGCCACATCCAGGACACGTCCTACCTCAACTCCCGCGACATCAGCTACGCCGTCCTCTCCGAGGGCCCGTACGAGGAGAGCGCGCGCTACCACGACTTCATGGACTACCGGGTCCCGTGGTATTCGGTGCCGGCGGACTCCACGGACGCGCTCATCGCGGGCCGCGACTTCGGCATGCTCGTCTGCTACTTCCGCGACGGCGACCGGGCGTACGAGACCTGGTGGACCACCGGGCGCGGCGACGAGGTGATGGCGCCCTCGTACGGGCTGATGGACCGGACCGTGTACGGGCGGCAGGAGACCTGGGAGGACTCGCCCGAGGGGTGGCCGCAGACGCGGGGCACGCAGGGCGGCCAGTTCACCCAGGACGGGCGGCCGATCGCGCAGTGGCCGCGGATCCGGGCCGGCCGCGACGACGACCTCGGCACCTGATCAGGCCGGCTGCCAGAGCTCGATCCGGTTGCCCCCGCCTACTGGGGCAGGAGGTCGCCCAGGCCGACGTACCCGCGCTCCTTGAGCCGCTGCCCGGAGACCGGGTAGTAGTCGGCGCCGGCCCGGATGCCGTGCCCGTCCACCATCCGGTTCATCAGGTTGAACAGGCCGCAGACCATGATCGCGTCGTGCAGCGCCTGCTCGGACCAGCCGGCCGCGTACACCGGCTCGGCGTCGGCCGGGGTGATGCGGGCCGGCGTCCGGGTGAGGGTGGCGACGTAGCGCAGCACCGGCTTGAGCCGCTCGTCCACCGGGGCGCTGTCGAGGTCGGTCAGGGCGGCCTCGAGCACCCCGGACGGGAGGCCGAAGGCCTCGGCCGTCGCGGTGTGGACGCCGTGACAGTAGGCACAGTCGTTGAGCCCGGACGTGTACGCGGCGATCAGCTCGCGCTCGGCCACCGAGAACGGGGACGGGCCCCGCAGCAGCTCCTCGTGCAGCTGCAGCAGCGGCCGGACGCCGGCCGGGTGGGCCGCGAACACGTCCATGAGCACGGCCTCGTCCGGCAGCGACGGGAGGGTCGGCATCAGCGGTCCTTTCGGTCGGGAGGCTCAGCCGGCGGCGAGGTGGTCGTCGACGGCGCGGCGGCGCATCCGGCACGCGGCCAGGAAGGCGAGCTCGGTCGGGCCGGCGGCGAACGGTTCCAGCGCCCGCAGGGTGCGCTCCCAGCCCGCCCGCGGGGAGGCGTCGGCCACCGGGTCGTCGGGCAGGGCGTCCCGCACCGCCCGCCAGCGTCGCCCGCCGGCCGCCAGCAGGGTCTCGTGGTCGACCGGTCCGGCCCCGTGCCGGGCCCGGTCGACGGCCAGCGCGACCAGCCCGGGGTCGCCCGCACCGTCCAGAGTGGACAGTCCCAGGCCGGCCAGCAGCCGGCCGGGGTCGAAGCCGAGCAGGATGACGCCGACCTCGGTCAGCGGCGGGTCGTCCACCCCCGGCAGCAGGAACTCGGGGCTGGGGCGCGTCTCCTGGGTGTCGGTGGATGCCGGTGGCGTCCGGGCCGCGCTAGCCAACGCCCGCACCCACCGGCGTGCGCAGCCGGGCCGCGATCGCGCCGGCGACCAGCGCCGTGCCGACCCGGTGCCCGTCGATGTTCCGCGCGGCCGGGCCCAGCGCCATGCCGGTCGCCGCACCCACGGCGAACACCGACGGCGCCCGCCGGTAGCTCAGCGTCTGCTCGTCCAGGTCGGGCCAGCCGTCCCGGGCGCCGACCACCTCGGCCGGCAGCAGGTCGGCGCCGGTCGAGGGGACCGTGCCCAGCGCCAGCACCACCGAGTCGGCCCCGACCCGCGAGCCGTCGGCCAGCTCCACCGCCGGACCGGCCGCGATCCCGGTCACCGCCCGCCCGCGGTGCACCCGCAGCCGCCCCGACCGCTCGGCCGCGGTCAGCACCGGCCGGAACTCGAACATGACCGTGGCCCGCCGGTGCTGCCGCATCAGCGCGCGCCGGTCGGCCCAGGACACGTCGGAGCCGAACCGGGCCCGCCCCTCGGCCCGGAAGAAGGCCGCGTTGACGTCCGAGCACTGGTAGCGCTCGGCGTCCTCGCGCATGACCCAGTGCGCCTCCCGGCCGGCGTCCAGCGCGGCCGCCAGCAGGTGGGCCGCGGTCAGCCCGGCCCCGACCACCGCGACCGACCCGTCGGCCGGGCGGGGCCCGTCCCAGCGGTGCACGCCGGGCACGGCGTCCCACTCGGACGGGCGGGTCCGCTCCCCCAGCGCCAGCACCACCGACCGGGCCTCGATCGACCCGGCCGCGGTCGCGACCACGACCGACCCCGGACCCGGCGTCACCGACAGCGCCGTCGTCCGCCAGGTCCGCTCGGCGACGTGGTGCACGTCGGCCACGTGCCGGCAGAACGCCTCGAACACGTCCACGGGCACGACGGAGCGGTGCCCGGCCTGCGCCATCCGGACCTCGCGCCGCTCCACCGGGGTCAGCCGGGACCAGTGCAGCCGGGCGAAATCGAGCAGCTCGCAGTCACGGAAGCCCTCGACCCCGGGGTGGTGCTGGTAGGGCGAGCGCAGCACCCGCTGGTCGAGCCCGTCGACCCGGTCCAGGAACCGCCCGCACGGCCGGTCGGACGGGTCGATCAGCACCACGTCCCGGACGTCCCGGTGCCAGAGCGCCGAGGCGACCGACAGGCCCGCCGGCCCGCCCCCGACGACCACCACGTCCGCGCTGGCCGGCGGCGGGCCGGTGCGGGGCCGGGGGTCGGGCCCCGGGAACCGGCGTCCCCGGGGCGAGGAGAGCAGGCCGGGGTCGGGGACGAACAGCGTCACCCGATGACCGTGACCGGCACGATCAGCTCCACCACCGGCCGCTGCGGCAGCCCGTCGGCGACCAGGCGGTCGATCCGCTCGGCCGTGCTCTGCGGGTCGCCCTCGGTCACGGGCGTGTAGCGGGCGTGCGCGTACGCCGGGCGGCGGCCGCCGAACTCCATGCTGAACACCGTGAGCACGGCCTCGCCGGGCCGCACCTCGCCGTCGTAGAAGCTGAGCCGGCGCTGGTCCGGGGTGATGAAGCTCTTCGCGAACTGGCGGGAGATCACCATCGTCTCCGGGTCCTCGACGAAGGAGCTGTCCTCGTCGCAGGTGACCTGCATGGCCTTCCAGACCTGGTCGGTCAGGTTGGTCTCGGACTTGATCACCTGCCACCGGCCCGGCTCCGGCAGGGCCAGCGACACCGAGATGTCGTGCTCGACCGTGTCGATGGCGCCGGAGACCATGAGCACGCGGCGGCGGACGTCGGCCACCCCGGCCATCTGGATGTCGCGGGCCCGCACCCGCGAGGCGACGTCGAGCCCGGGCATCGGGGCCGGGGCGGGCGCTGCCGGTGGCGCGGCCACCTCGGTCACGGCCGGCTCTCCCGTGGGCGGCGGGGAGTCGATCCCGGGGGTCTCCATCGAGGACATCTTTCCTCCTGGCTGCGGGCGGATTCAGACGCGGATTCACATGTACCACCCGGCTCAGTTGGGTGGCAACGGGTACGATCGTGCCGGGATGACCGGATCGTCCCGCCCCTCAGGGCGGCGGGTCCGTGCCCCGGCCGAGGTCGGGCGCCTCCTGTGGATCACCGATGTAGACGATGTCGAAGGCGTCGCGCTCGGCCATCCGCACGGTCACGACGGTGTCGTCGCGCACGTCGACCTGCACCTCACCGGAGGACGGCCGCCGCAGCGTCCGGTACACCCGGAAGACCGAGCCGTCGCCGATGGCGAACAGGGCCCGGTAGACCGCGTTGCGGACGGACTGCCGCGAGTGCGCGGACCAGCGCTCGAGCGGGCCGAGGCCGGCCCGCAGTCGCAGTCTCGGGTGTCTCACGCCGGCCATGGGCTCACCACGACCGGGGGCTGGCCGCGTCGTCACCGCGGCCGATCCCGTGCTGGAACATGGCGATCCCCTCGGTCGTCACCGCGGGGGTCGCCACCTGGCTCTGCGCGACTCCCGGAGATCCTCACGCTAGGAGCACGACCGTCGTCGTGTCCCCTCCTGGAGTGCGCTCGGGTGCTACCGGACGGCGGCGATCAGCTCGCGGCTGAAGGCCGGGACGTCGTCGGGCTTGCGGCTGGTGATGAGCGGGCCGGCACCGGAGGTGTCCACCACGACCTCGCGGTCGACCCAGGTCGCGCCGGCGTTGCGCAGGTCGGTCTGCAGCGTCGGCCAGGACGTCATGGTCCGCCCGCGCAGCCCGTCGACCTCGACCAGGATCCACGGCGCGTGGCAGATCGTGGCCACCGGCTTGCCCGCGTCGAGGAACGCCTTGACGAACCGCTGGGCCCCCTCGTCCGCCCGCAGCGCGTCCCCGTTGGCGACGCCGCCCGGCAGCACCAGGGCCGCGTAGTCGCCCGGGTCGGCGTCGGCCACCAGCCTGTCCACCGGGAAGCTGTCGGCCGCGTCCAGGTGGTTGTACGCCTGCACCTTGTCGCCGGAGGTGGCCAGCAGCACCGGCCGCCCGCCGGCCTCCTCGACCGCCTGCCACGGCCCGGTCAGCTCGGCCTGCTCGATCCCCTCGGGGGAGGTGAGGAACGCGATCGTCTTGCCCTGCACCGGCATCGCTGTCGACCTCTTCCGTGTCCCAGGGCCGGTCCGGATCTCGGCCGGCCGTGGCACGGCCTACCCGCGGGGGCTACGGGCATGCCCGGCCCGGGTGACGAGCAGCCGGGTGATCAGCCGGTGCACCGGCGCGACGACCGTCCACACGGGACGGCTGACGCGGTGGCCGTACCGGATGACGGTGGTGAGCAGGAGGCCGTCCGGGTCGGTCTGGAAGACCAGCCGGCAGTGGCCGAGCACCGCGGACTCCACCCCGAGCACCATCCGGTCCGGAGCGGACTCGAAGACGGGCCAGCCGAGCACGTGCCCGGTCGCCGGGTACGGACCGAGGCGCAGGCCGAGCCCCCGCCGCCAGCCCAGCCGCAGCACCGCCGGGACCGGCTTCGGCGCGCCCTCGAAGGTCGCCCGGGCCCACTCCTCGGCCGTCCGGGAGCGGCCCGCGTACCGGATGGCGTCGAGGTAGTCCGGCCGGGCCAGCACCCCGGGGTCGTGCGCGGCGGTCGCCCTGGCCCTGGTCACCCCCCGAGTCTGCACCCTGCCCGCGACCCCGGCGCGCCCACCCGCCGGGCGCGCGTCAGAGGCGGCCGAGGGAGCCGCGCAGCGGCTGGTAGAGCAGGTAGGTCGTCACCGCGAGCACGACCGTGCCGATCGACTCCACCACGACCGTCTCCGGCACCAGCGTGAAGCTCCACACCTCGGTGATGGTGAAGAAGCCGACGGTCAGCGCCAGGATCAGGGCGAGCAGCGTGCCGGCCATGAACAGCAGGCCGGCCACGCTCGCCAGCAGCAGCATCCGGCCCTTGAGCACCACCATCGCGACGGCCAGCACCACGCCGCCGATCACGTTGAGCACGAAGAGCTTGCCCAGCGTGCCGCCGACACCGTCGGTGACCAGGTAGAGGTGGATCCCGGCCATGACCAGCAGGAGCAGCGCGCTCAGCACCTGCCAGACCATGACCGAGCGCACCCCGGCCGGGGCCGGCCGGCGCGTGCCGATTCCCTGGGACTTCATTGCCATGTCCACACCTTCTCCGTGCGTCCCGGCACCCCGATCGGGCCGGTCCGGTGGTTGTCCGTCACTACGGCACACGACGTACCGGCCGGTCCGGTTCACGATCAATCCGGCCGGACCGGTCAGGCCGGCCGCCGGGCGCCACCGCCCGGGGCCCGGCCGCCGGCTCCGTCCACAGTGGAACCGGGCCGGTCGCGGCGGCCGGGAGCGCCCGCGGTGGGTACGTTCGTACCCGACCCGACCCGCGCCGACGGAGGAGCTGGACATGGCGGACGACGTGACGGCCGAGCGGGTCGAGGCGCTGCTGGCGCAGCTGACCGTCGCGGAGAAGGCCGGCCAGCTCACGCAGTATTTCTACTTCGACCTTCCCCCCTCGCAGGACGCCGAGGCGACCCTGCACACCGACTTCTCCGAGCAGCCGGCGATGGTCGAGGCCGAGCTGCGGGCCGGCCGGGTCGGCTCGCTGCTGTTCGTGACCGACCCGGCCGAGGTCAACCGGCTGCAGCGGCTGGCGGTCGAGGGCAACCGGCACGGCATCCCGGCGCTGTTCGGCTTCGACGTGATCCACGGGCTGCGCACGATCCTGCCGGTGCCGATCGGGCTGGCCGCGTCCTGGGACCCGGCGCTGATCGAGCAGGGCCAGGCCGTCGCCGGCCGGGAGGCGCGCGCGGTCGGGATCCACTGGGCGTTCGCGCCGATGGTCGACATCGCCCGCGACCCGCGGTGGGGCCGGATCGTGGAGGGCGCCGGCGAGGACCCGTACCTGGGCAGCGCGGTCGCGGCGGCCCAGGTCCGCGGCTTCCGGGCCGGCGGCATCATCGCCGGCCCCAAGCACCTGGCCGGCTACGGCGCCGCGCTCGGCGGCCGCGACTACGACGAGGTCGACCTGTCCGACGCCGAGCTGTGGAACGTCTACCTGCCCCCGTTCCGGGCCGCTGTGGAGGCGGGCGCGGGCAACGTCATGACGGCGTACATGCCGCTGAACGGGGTGCCCGCGACCGGCAACGGCTGGCTGCTGGGCGACGTGCTGCGCGGCGCCTGGGGGTTCGACGGCTTCGTGGTCAGCGACGCCCAGGCCGTGCACAACCTGCACACGCACGGCTTCGCCGCCGACCTGACCGACGCCGGCGTGCGGGCCCTCACGGCCGGGGTCGACCTGGAGATGGCGATCGCCGACCCGGCGTACGGGCGGCTGCCGGCGGCGGTGGAGGCCGGGCTGGTGGACGAGAAGGTGCTCGACACGGCCGTCCGGCGGATCCTGACCGCGAAGGCCGAGCTGGGGCTGCTGGACCAGCCGTACGTGGACGAGGCCGAGGCCCGGGAGGTGCTGGCCGACCCGGCGCACCGGGCGGTGGCGCGGACGGCCGCGCAGCGCTCCGCGGTGCTGCTGCGCAACGAGGGCGGCCTGCTGCCGCTGTCCCGGCCGGCCTCGGTCGCCGTGCTCGGCCCGCTGGCCGACTCCCGGCGGGACACGATCGGCCCCTGGGTCTTCGATTACGACTCGACCGAGACCGTGACCGTGCTGCAGGGCCTGCGGGACCGCCTCGGCGACGCCGTCCGCCACGCGCCCGGGATCCGGCCGGCCCAGCGCACGTTCCCGTCGATGTTCGACATGTGGGGCGACAACTCGCCGGTCGACCCGGAGGGCTTCGACGACGCGGCCGAGCTCGCCCGCGCGGTGGAGCTGGCCCGCGACGCGGAGGTCGCGGTCGTGGTCGCCGGCGAGT
>DATINN010000167.1:0-5920 GCA_035474175.1 Mycobacteriales bacterium
CCGGTGTTCGTCGGCGACCCGGCCGCGCCCCGGCTGCTCGGCCCGGCGGCTTTGGGTCGGGCCCGGCTGCTGGGCGCCGGCGCCCTGGGCGACACGGCGGTGCTGCGCTATGGACTCTGACCTGCTGGCCGAGCTGGCCGGCCGCGGGGTCGCCCGGCTGCTGGTCGAGGGCGGTGCGAGCGTGCACACCGCGTTCCTGGCCGCCGGGCTCGCCGACGAGCTGCGCCTGGCCGTGGCGCCGGTGTTCGTCGGCGACCCGGCCGCGCCCCGGCTGCTCGGCCCGGCGGCTTTGGGTCGGGCCCGGCTGCTGGGCGCCGGCGCCCTGGGCGACACGGCGGTGCTGCGGTATGGACTCTGACCTGCTGGCCGAGGCGGTCGAGCTGTCCCGGCGCTGCCCGCCCAGCCCGGGGGCGTACGCGGTCGGCGCCGTCGTGGTCGCCGGCGGCATCCGGGCCGTCGGCTGGTCGCGCCGGACCGACCCCACCGAGCACGCCGAGGCGGCCGCGCTGGCGGCGCTGGCCGCGGCCGGCGCCGACCCGGCCGGCGGCACCCTCTACAGCTCGATGGAGCCGTGCTCGGACCGCCGCTCCGACCGGCCGACCTGCACCGAGCTGATCGTCGCGGCCGGCCTGACCCGGGTCGTGTTCGCGCTGCGGGAGCCGCCGCTGTTCGCCGACTGCCACGGCGCCGAGCTGCTGGCGGCGGCCGGGATCGAGGTCGTCGAGCGGCCGGAGCTGGCCGGCGCGGTGCTCGAGATCAACGCGACGCTCCTCGACTGACGATCTGCCGGGCCCGTCCGGCAACCTTCGGGACCCCTCCGGTGTCCAGACTGACACCCGACGAGGAGGACACCCGTGCGCGACGCCAGCGAGGCCGGCTTCACCGAGTTCGTCCGCACCCGCTCGACGGCGCTGCTGCGCACCGCCGTGCTGCTGGCCGGCGGCGACCGCGGGCACGCCGAGGACCTGGTCCAGGGCGTGCTGGAGCGGATGTACGTCCGCTGGGACCGGATCGACGGCCCGCCGGAGGCGTACGCGCGGCGGGCGCTGACGCACGCCGCGGTCAACCGCTGGCGGACCCGGCGGCGACGACCCGAGCTGCCGCTGCTGACCCAGGACCTGCCCGCCAGGGACGCGGCCGCGGGAGTGGAGGAGCGGGACGCGCTGGTCCGGGCGCTGCTCACGCTGGCACCGCGGCAGCGGGCCGTGCTGGTGCTGCGCTTCCTCGACGACCTGCCCGAGGAGGAGGTCGCCCGGGCCCTGGGCTGCTCGGTCGGCACCGTGAAGAGCCAGACGTCGCGCGCGCTGGCCAAGCTCCGGGACCGCTCCGGTCACCTCGATCTCACCAACACGACAGGAGGCACCCGATGAGCCCGGCCCTGGAGGAGGACCTGCGCGACGCACTGCGGGCGTACGCGGCGGACGTCAGCGCGCCGGACCTGACCGGGGCGGTGCAGCAGGGGGCGGCCCGCCGCCGGCGGCGGCACCGGATCGCGCTGGTCGCGGCCCCGGTGCTGACCGTCGCCGTGGTGGCGACGGCGGTGACGATGGTGCCGCGCTGGACGTACGAGCCGCAGGACCTGGCGGCCGCGACCGCGTCCCTGTCCGCCGCCGACCGCGACCTGCTGACCCGCCCGACCGGCGGCGACCTGGCCGCCGACACCGCGTTCGTGGCCGAGGCGGCCAAGGCCTGGGCCCGCAGCCACCGCTCCTCCGACAACGCCGACCGCGGGATCTTCGACCACCTGCTCGGCTCGCCGCACGTCGTCTGGGCCGGCAACACCCCGGCCGGCCGGGCCGCGGTCGTCGTCCAGCTGTCCGACCTGCGCGAGCACGACAACGTCCAGCTGACGCGGGAGGGCGTGGCCGTGCTGTGGGGCTTCGCCGGACCGGGAGCGGGCGGGCGGCCGGTGGTCGTCGCCGACGGCTACCCGGTGCCGGGCGCGCCCGACCTGGAAGGGGCCTTCATCGATCCCGGCCGCACGGTGGTGCTGGCCATCGACAAGGGCAACGCGGGCGAGGAGGTCTCCTGGGGGTTGTCCTTCAGCCGGACGGAGAAGGTGAGCCGGCGCTGGTCCCCGGTGCGCTGGGACGACGGGGCGGCCGTGCTGACCGCGCCGGCCGGCACCCGCCCGGCCGAGGCCCGGCTGCGGTTCCGCGGCGGCGACGCGGAGATCGGCAACACCACGGACGATCCGGCCGCGGACGCCCAGGATCCCGGCGACTCCCGGCAGCAGTGGCAGGTGCCCGACAACTGGGCGGTGTTCCCGGTCGGCATCGACCCGGCCGCCGCGTGGAGGGGCCCGCTGCCGGACGGGTACGGCGTCCAGCACGTGTTCGACGGTGACCTGGCCGGCTGGTATCCGACCACGTGGCCCGACGTCCAGCAGTCGGCGAGCAGCCTCTGGTACGCGGCCGGCACCACCCCGGACGGCAGCCGGCTCGTCGCCGGCGAGGTGCTGCTCGACCGCTACCCGCCGCGCGTCTACGCCGCGCTGCGGATCCCGGGGAAGGCGGCCCGGATCGTGTCCGGTCCGACGTACCGGGACCAGGCGGTGCCGATCCGGCTGGAGCTCCCGGACGGGCAGGGCCGGCTGGTTGCGGCCAAGGGGAAGACGTTCGCCTGGACCGAGGGCGGCGTCGCCCGTACCGCCCGGGACGCCGCCCTGATCCCGGCCGGCACGACCGCCGTCACCGCCGACGGCACCCCCGTCCCCCTCCCCTGACCCGCGCGCCTGTCCACTGTGGACGGCACGGCCCCGTCCACAGTGGACGCAGCAGGCCCGGCCGCGGGCCTGGGAGCGGGTGCGGCAGAGGGCCGGTCCCGACGGGGACCGGCCCTCGGCCGTACGGACTAGCGGTTGAGCTCCTTCGCCTTCTTCTCCACGTCCTCGATCCCGCCGCAGAGGAAGAACGCCTGCTCGGGCAGGTGGTCGTAGTCGCCGCGGACGAGCGCCTGGAACGACTCGATCGTCTCCGCCAGCGGCACGACCGAGCCCGGCTGGTTGGTGAACTGCTCCGCCACCAGCAGGTTCTGCGAGAGGAAGCGCTGGGTGCGGCGGGCCCGGCCGACCAGGACCCGGTCCTCCTCCGACAGCTCGTCGATGCCGAGGATCGCGATGATGTCCTGCAGCTCGTTGTAGCGCTGCAGGATCCGCTTGACCTCCTGGGCCACGTTGTAGTGGTCGTTGCCGATGTACTGCGGGTCGAGGATCCGGGAGGTCGAGTCCAGCGGGTCCACGGCCGGGTAGATGCCCAGCTCCGAGATCGGCCGCGACAGCGTGGTCGTCGCGTCCAGGTGCGCGAACACGGTGTGCGGGGCCGGGTCGGTGATGTCGTCGGCCGGCACGTAGATGGCCTGCATCGAGGTGATGGAGTGACCGCGGGTCGAGGTGATCCGCTCCTGCAGCTGACCCATCTCGTCCGCCAGCGTGGGCTGGTAGCCCACCGCGGACGGCATCCGGCCGAGCAGCGTCGACACCTCGGAGCCGGCCTGGGTGAACCGGAAGATGTTGTCGATGAACAGCAGCACGTCCTGGTTCTGCACGTCCCGGAAGTATTCGGCCATGGTCAGCGCGGACAGGCCGACCCGCAGCCGGGTGCCCGGCGGCTCGTCCATCTGACCGAAGACCAGCGCGGTCTGGTTGATGACGCCGGACTCGGTCATCTCCAGGAACAGGTCGTTGCCCTCGCGGGTGCGCTCGCCGACGCCGGCGAACACCGACACGCCGCCGAACTCCTGCGCGACCCGGCGGATCATCTCCTGGATCAGCACCGTCTTGCCCACGCCGGCCCCGCCGAACAGGCCGATCTTGCCGCCGGCCACGTACGGCGTGAGCAGGTCGATGACCTTGATGCCGGTCTCCAGCATCTCGGTCTTGCCCTCGAGCTGGTCGAACGGCGGCGCCGAGCGGTGGATCGGCCAGGTCTCGCCGGTCACGAAGTCCGGGTCGTCCAGGCAGCGGCCGAGGGCGTTGAACACGTGCCCCTTGACCTGGTCGCCGACCGGCACCTCGATCGGGCGGCCGGTGTCGGTGACGTCGGACCCGCGGACCAGCCCGTCGGTCGGCTGCATGGCGATGGCGCGCACCATGTTGTCGCCGATGTGCTGGGCCACCTCGAGGGTGAGCTCCTTGTTGAGCGGGTTGCCCTCGCCGAGGTTGATCTCGGCGTGCATCGCGTTGTTCAGCTCCGGCATCTCGCCCCGGCCGAACTCGACGTCGACGACCGGGCCGGTGACCCGGACGACGCGGCCGGTGCCGAGCGCCGTCTCCCTGGATTCGTCTACCGCGGTCATGACCTCTCGCTCCCTGCCGAGGCGAGCGCGTCCGCGCCGCCCACGATCTCGCTGATCTCCTGGGTGATACCCGCCTGCCGGGCCTGGTTGGCCTCGCGGGTGTAGCTCTTGATGAGCTCGTCGGCGTTGTCCGTCGCCGACTTCATGGCGCGCCGCCGGGAGGCCGACTCCGATGCCGCCGACTCCAGCAGCGCGGCGTAGATCCGGGCGTTGACGTACTTCGGCAGCAGCGCGCCGAGCAGCTCGGTCGGCTCCGGCTCGAACTCGTACGCCGGGAGGTAGCCCTCGGGGGCCTCCTCCTCGCTCTCCTCCACCACCAGCGGGGCGATCCGCTTGGCGACCGGGTTCTGGCTGAGCATCGACTTGAACTCGGTGTAGACGATGTGGATCTCGTCCACCCCGACCACGCCGTCCGCGCCGCCGCCCTCCTCGGTGTCGTCCATCCCGGCCAGGAACGCCTCCACCAGGGTCGTGCCGACCTCGCGGGCGTCGGTGAACGCGGGCTGCTCGGAGAAGCCGGTCCACTCCCGGGCCACCTCGCGGCCGCGGAAGCGGTAGTAGGCCGAGCCCTTGCGGCCGATCACGTAGCGGACCGGCTCCTTGCCCTCGTCGCGCAGCAGCGACTCCAGCCCGTTGGCCGTGCGCAGCGCGTTGGAGCTGTACGCCCCGGCCAGCCCGCGGTCGCTGGTGATCACCAGGATCGCGGCCCGGCGCGGGTTGTCCCGCTCGGACAGCAGCGGGTGGTCGGTGTTGGAGTTGGACGCGAGCGCGGACAGCGCCCGGGTCAGCTCGTTGACGTAGGGCAGCGACGCCTGGACCCGCTGCTGGGCCTTGGCGATGCGGGACGTGGCGACGAGCTCCATCGCCTTGGTGATCTGCTTGGTCTGGGTGACCGCGCGGATGCGCCGGCGCAGGACCCGCAGGGAACCGGCCACGGGCTCAGCCCTGGTTCCGGGGCTGCGGCTGGCGGTAGCGGGTGACCTTCTCCTGGCCGACCTCGTCGGCGTCCATCGCCTCGGCCTCGGGCTCGTTGACGATCAGCTGCTTGCCCTCGGACGTCTGGAACTCGTTCTTGAACGAGCTGATGGCCCGCTTCAGCGACTCGACCGTGTCGTCCTCGAGCTTGCCGGTCTGCAGGATCGCGTCGTAGATGCCCTGGTGCTCGCGCCCGAGGTAGTCGAGGAACTCGGCCTCGAACTTGCGGATGTCGGCGACCGGGACGACGTCCAGCTCGCCGGTGGTGCCGGCCCAGATGGACACGACCTCGCGCTCGACCGGGAACGGCGAGTATTGCGGCTGCTTGAGCAGTTCCACCAGCCGGGCGCCGCGGGCCAGCTGGTCCTGCGACGCCTGGTCCAGGTCCGAGCCGAACGCGGAGAACGCCTCCAGCTCGCGGTATTGCGCCAGGTTGAGGCGCAGCGACCCGGCGACCGTCTTCATCGCCTTGATCTGCGCGTTGCCGCCGACCCGGGAGACGGAGACGCCGACGTTGATGGCCGGGCGGACACCGGAGTTGAACAGCCCGGTCTCCAGGAAGATCTGCCCGTCGGTGATCGAGATGACGTTCGTCGGGATGTACGCCGAGATGTCGTTGCCGCGCGTCTCGATCAGCGGGAAGCCGGTC
>DATINN010000168.1:0-2601 GCA_035474175.1 Mycobacteriales bacterium
TGCAACGTTAGTCCTGCTGAAGAGGACCGAACTCTTCAAAACCGTGACCGTCGTTGCTGAGGAAGCCGAGCAGGCCGCACACGCTGTGGCTCTCCGTTCGTCGGGGTGCTGGGCTGTCCAGTGCCGTTCAGTAGCCGCTCAGTATTCCAGGCGCCAGTCCTCCTGGTCGGCGACCGGCCGGAAGCCCAGCCGGACGTAGACGCCGGTCGAGGTCGGGTTGGCCGTGTCGGCGAACAGCACCACCGCGGCGGCCCCGGCCTCCAGCAGCCGGGCGCAGGTGGCGGCCACGGCGGCCGCGGCGTACCCGCGCCGGCGGTGCTCCGGCGGCGTGTAGACCGGGCCGATCCGCGGCACCCCGGCCACGGGCCGGCGGTGGCCGACCAGGCACACCGGCTCGCCGTCGACCTCCCAGACCAGCTGCCGGCCCTGCTCGATGAGCCGGGCCGCCAGGCCGGGGACCGGCTCGTCCAGGGTGTGCGCGTCGGCGGTGAACGCGACGCTCCAGCGCTCCAGCAGGCCGACCTCGGCGGCGGTCAGCGGCCGCAGCCGTCCCGGCACCGGTGGCGGCGGGACCAGCGTGTCCAGCCGGTACAGGCGGACCAGGTGGTCCAGGGCCGGCCGGCTCCGGGTCCGGGCCGCGTACGCGTGGACGAACGCGCGGACGTCCGGCACCGGCCCGGACGCGCCCGGCAACCCCGCCGGCACGACCGCGGCCAGCGTGGCTGCGGCCCCGTCGGGCAGGGCGGTGTGCAGCACCCCGCGGGGCGGGGTCCGCAGCGCGACCGCGGCCACCGCGCCGGCGTCGGACAGCCACGCGGTCCACACCCCGTCCGCCGGCAGGGTGCCGTCCAGCCGGGCGGTCAGCACGGTCGCCGGCACGGTGTTGCGGATCGGGTCCTGCTGCAGCCAGGGCAGCACCCGTCGCCCGTAGGCGGCCGCATCGGTCTCGACGATCCACTCCATGCCGTCAGGATGCGCGCGGTCAGGCTTGTCGCCGTACCGAATAAACCGGGGTGCCGTCGGGCGCCGTGGTCTCGCCGGCGTACTCGTGTCCGCGCATCCGGCACCAGGCCGGGATGTCGAGCCGGGCGGCCGGGTCGTCGGCGGCGACCGCGATCGTGTCGCCGACCTCGACGTCGCCGATGTGCCGGGCCAGCTCGATCACCGGCAGCGGGCAGCGGCGGCCGCGCTGGTCCAGCTCCCTCACAACCCCTCCAGGTCTTGTCGGAGCCCCGCCACGATCCCGGGCAGCACGGCGAGGAACCGGTCCACGTCGTCCTCGGTGGTGTCGCGGTGCAGCGACACGCGGACGTTGCCGTGCGACAGCACGCCCATCGCCTCCAGCACGTGCGACGGGGTCAGCGTGGAGGAGGTGCACGACGAGCCGCTGGAGACGGCGAAGCCGTACCGGTCCAGCTCGTGCAGGAGGGTCTCGCCGTCGACGTACAGGCAGGAGAACGTGACCAGGTGGGGGAGCCGGTCGGCGGGATGGCCGACGATCTCCACGTCCGGGACGGTGGCGGCGACGGTGGCCCGGATCCGGTCGATCAGCGCGCGCAGCCGGTCGTCCTCGGTACGGGACTCCGCTGCGACCGCTCGAAGCGCGGCGGCGGCGGCGACCGCGGCGGGCACGTTCTCGAAGCCGGGTGCGCGGCCGTGCTCACGCTCGTCCGCCGGGAGCGGGCTGCGCCAGCGGGTGCCGGTGCGGACGGCGAGGACGCCGACGCCGGCCGGGCCGCCCCACTTGTGGGCACTCGCCGACAGCAGGGACCAGCCGGGCGCGATCGGCTCCCGGCCGGCCGACTGCGCCGCGTCGGTGTGCAGCGGCACGCCCCGCTCCCGGCAGGCCGCGGCGATCTCGGCCACCGGCTGCCGCGTCCCCACCTCGTGGTTGGCCGTCATCAGGCTCGCCAGCGCGGCTCCGTCCAGCGCGGCCGCGAAGGCGCCGACGTCGACTCGGCCGTGGCGGTCGACCGGCACGCTCTGCGCGGTCCCGCCGGACGCGACGTGCTGCTCGGCCGCGTGCAGGACGCAGGAGTGCTCGACCGCGGAGTGCACGAACCGGGTCCCGGCCCGCCGCCGCCCGGCCAGCCCGCCCAGCACGGCCAGGTGCGCGGCCTGGGTGCCGGACGCGCAGAAGGTGACCTCGTCCGGGCGGGCGCCGAGCACCCCGGCGATCACCTCGCGGGCGCCGTCCAGCAGCAGCCGGGACCGGCGGCCCGCCCCGTACAGCTTCGCCGGGTCCGCCCAGCCGTCATCCTGCGCCGCTGCCAGGGCCTCTGCAGCGGCTGGATGCAGCGGCAACCCCGCCGCCGCGTCCAGGTATCCGCCCATGGGGCGATCCTCCCGCAACACGACACCCCCCGACGGGCCGGGCCACCCGGTCCCGGGTAGTCTCCGGATGCCTGGGAACACCCGGGTGTACGAGAGTCGGTGCAGGTCGGCGGCGGAGGGCGGTCTCGTGGGTCGCGGTCGTTCCGGACGGGTCGCACGGCTGTCCGTGGGCGCGTTGGCGCTCATGCTCAGCCTCGGTGCGTGCTCGACGTCGGACTGGGACCGGGCGTTCGGCTTCGGCTGGCCCGAGGGCATCACCACCCAGGC
>DATINN010000169.1:0-7851 GCA_035474175.1 Mycobacteriales bacterium
TCAACCGCCGCTACAAGGCGCACGCCGGAGTGCGGGTGACCGACGTCTGAGCCGCGCCCAGGTCCAGGGGGGAAATCGCGTGGTGGGGACCGGAGGCGGTGGTTATCGTCGGCCGGTGATCTACCAGCATCCTCTGGCTTACCTGCTGGGGATCGAGGGGCTGGCGCTGCTGCGGGCCTGGGCCGGCGAGCACGACGAGGAGTTCGTCCGGGCCCGGCTGGCCGAGGTGCGCCGGCTGCTGGACGAGCCGGCGCTGGCCGGTCATCCCGGCGTGCTGGTGCGGTGGGGTGACACGGCGATGGCGTACCGCCGGTGGTCGGGGACGTACGACGAGCCCCGCAACACGCTCTTCGCGGCGACCTCGACCGGCTGCCCGTGGCCGATCTCGGACGTGCACCGGGACCTGGTGCTGCTGGGTTCGGTGGTGCACTCCGTCGGTCCGGCGGGGGAGCCGGGACTGGCGCCGACGTACCGGCACAGCACCGGCGACTACCTGCGCGCGGCGTTGCCCGTGGGGCTCCGGGTCCGGCGGTGCGAGGAACCCCGGCCGGCGCCGGACGACGACGTGGCGGCCCCACCCGCGGAGATCACCGTGGGGGACTGGGCGGACTGGCCCTGGACGCTCCTGCCCCTGGTGCCCGCGGCATCGGCCGCGGCCTGGGACAAGCGACCCACGCTCATCTGGCACTTCGAGCGCGACGCGTCCTGAGGCCCGGGGTCAGCGCACGACCCGGAACCCGTGCCGCCGGTGAGGAAAAAGGGTTCGACCGTCCGGCGCGGACGGCCGGATCATGGTGCGGATGCGGCCGGCGGAGCTCACGCGTGCGGTGGCGGCGGCCCTCGCGACCGCCGCGTCCCTCGGTCTGACGGCCGACGACGCGGTCGTCCTGCACGACTCGAACAGGCTGACCCTGCGGGTGCTGCCCTGCGACGTGCTGGTGCGGGTGGCACCCGCCGGGCACCGGGCCGCACGGTTCGAGATCGAGATGGCGCAGCGGCTGGCCGGACCGGGCCGCCCGGTGGCCACGCTGGACCCTCGGGTGGCACCACGCGGCTACGAGCGCGACGGCTTCGTGATCACGTTCTGGACCTACTACGGGCCGGCGGGCGGCACGATCGCGCCCGCCGACTACGCCGCCGCGCTCGGACGCCTCCACGCCGGCATGCGCGGGCTGGACGTCCCGACGCCGCACGCGCGGGATCGGGTCCGGGAAGCCCGGCAGCTGGTGGCGAGCCGGAGCCGGACCCCGGCCCTGACCGACGGGGACCGCGAGCTCCTCGGCACGACACTGGAACGCCTGGGACGAGTGCTCGACGGGCGCGCCGACGAGCAGGTCCTGCACGGCGAGCCGCACCCGGGCAACGTGCTGTCCACAAAGGACGGACCGCTGTTCGTCGACCTCGAGACGTGCTGCCGCGGACCCGTCGAGTTCGACGTCGCGCACGCGCCGGAGGAGGTCGCCGGTCACTACCCGGGTCTCGACCGCGACCTGGTCCACGACTGCCGGGTCCTGGTGCTGGCGATGATCACCACCTGGCGCTGGGACCGGGACGACGACCTGCCGGACGGGCGCCACCTCGCCGTCGACTGGCTCGACCGGCTTCGGGCCGCCCTCGCCGGCGACGATCGCGCACTCCGGATCGCGCCGCCGACCTGACCGGCCGACGGAGACCCGACGAAGGCGCACTGGCACCGGATTCCTCGTGGGCGCGGGAGGTGCGGCTCATCGCGACGTCCGGCGCTGTCCGATCGAGGTCCAGCGGCGCCTCTGCACCGTGGGGGCAGCGGGTCTGCCCTGGCGGACCTGGTGTGGAGCGGCGTGGACGGTGAGCATGAACGGAACGTCTAGCGGGGAGGCCGGATGTCCGAGCGAGCGCCACGGCGGACGATCGAGGTGGACGATGCCGTCTTCCGGGAGGTGTACGACTCCCCGGCCTCGCTGCCGGGGCGGCACCGCTGGACCACGCCGGAGGCCGACGTCCGCCGGATCGAGGACGTGCTGGGGATTCCCGCCGGCAGTATCGGCGCGCCGCTGTGGCTCAGCGGCGACACCCAGGACTGCCCGGACTGCGGGCGCCGGCTCAGCTGGCTCGACATCGTGACGTCCGCCCTCGACGGGGTCCACGGTCCCAAGCGGATCGCCCAGGTCATCCTCGGGCACCGGAAGTTCGTCAACACCGAGGCGCCGCACGCGATCGAGGGGCTGCGCTGCAGCAACTGCGGCACCGCGATCGCCGACCTGCGCTCGTTCAAGTGCCACAACTGGGCGTACGCGATCGGGGACCTGCAGGCCGTCGTGGCGGAGCTGGCCGACCAACCCCGCTGACCGCCCGCCCCACGCCCGAGGCGCGTCGGGCCGGGCGTGCCGTCGGCGGCGGTGTCAGCGCGTCGGGCACCACGGAGGTAGAGGTCTCGCGCCCTCCCGGCATCGACGGAGGTGCGCCCGGCCGGTGATCCGGCCGGGCGGCAAGTGTCCTTCTCAGCTCACTGCTGCCACCAGCGGAGCCATTTCCAGGAATTCGGGCCGGGCAGGTCCTGCCCCGGCCCGGTGGCCAGGCCGGCACCGAAGATGTTGTTCATGTCGGTCTGGAACTGGTGCATCGCGGCCTGCGAGTTCCGGCCGAACACACCGTCGATTCCGCCCGGGTTGTAGAAGCCGTAGCGGGCGAGCATGCACTGTGCCTCGACGCCGGAGCTGGTCACCTGGGTCGTCGAGGGCACCGCGGTCAGCCCGCTGTAGTGGCCGGCATAGCCGAAGCCGAGGAAGCGGGTGCCGTTGAACGTGAAGCTCTGCGACGTGTTGGTCGAGTAGTGGCAGGTCGCCAGTGCCGCCACCGAACCGGCCGGCCGGGCCGCACCGGCGTGCGTGGGAACGAGGCCACCGTTCACCTCCTTCGTGACCTGCGCTCCGGCGCCCGGAGCGGGCTGGGCCGATGCGGGGCCCACCGGACCGGCGGCGACAAGCACCGCCGCGGTGGCCAGCACTGCGGCAGTGGCGGCAATTCGCATTCTCATGGGAATCCCTTTCGTCGCTCATTCTCCCGACGGCGAGCAGGTTAAGTAGGCGGTCTTAGAACAGAGTGACAATTGCCTGACGGGGCGCTGTCGCGGCGGCCGGTTCGCGCGGGTGGGTTTCGGGAGGCGTCCCGGGTGTCCCGGGTGGGGCCGGGACCACCGCCCGGCGGGGCGGGGCTGCGGGCTCAGGCGGGCGGCGCCGGCCGGGTGGACGGTGTCTGCACCAGGAACGGTTCCTGGGGGAGAACGACCCCCGCAGCGTTGCCGGGTTCTCCCGATGATCGGGGGCCTCGATGATGATCGAGACGAAGGCGCTGGGCCTGTACGACGCCGCGTGCCTGGCCGGCGGTCCCGGCCGCGTGGTCGACACCGCGCTGACCGTGCTGCTCGAGTCCGGCCGGGTCCGGGCTCAGCGCACGGGCGAGCTGAGCGTGGTCGAGCGGGGCCGCGGTGACGAGGTGGAGGCCGCGGTGCTGGACGCCATCGGCAGCCGCGGCCGGCGTACGGCCGGAATGGTCCGGGTGCGCGCCGAGAAGGACGAGCGGATCACCCGCATCGCCGGTCGGCTGGTCGCCGACGGGCTGCTGTCCACCGGAGCTCCGGCCAGGAGGCTCGGCCTGGGTCGGCGCCGTCCGGTGGCGCCGACCCGGGCCGGGCGGCGGGCGCTGCGGGAGCTGCGGGCGGAGCCGCCGACCAGCGGGGTCGCCGCCGGATCGGCTGCGGGCCGGGTCGCGGTCCGGGGGCCCGGCCAGCTGCCGGACGTGGAGTTGCGGGTGGCGGTGTTTCCCCCGCCACCACGCCCGGTCCGGACCCGGCGAGCACAGCGCGCTCACTACTACGTGGGCGGCGTGGCCGCTACGGACAGCGCCGTGACCTGGGGTGCCGCCGGCTGCGCGTCGAGCAGCTGCAGTGGCGGGTCCAGCAGCTGTGGCGGCGGGGGTGGCTGCGGTGGCGGCGGAGGGTGCGGTGGTGGCGGTGGCTGAGCTCGGCGTGGGCATCGGCTGGCGGCCCGAGATCGACCTGACCGTCGAACGACTGTCCGGTGTGGACTTCGTCGAGGTCGTGGCGGAGAACGTGTGCGCCGGTCACCTGCCCGGGTCGCTGCGGCTGCTGCGTTCCCGCGGCGTGCCGGTGCTGCCGCACGGGGTGACGTTGTCGCTGGGCGGGGCCGAGCCGCCCGATCCGGCCCGGCTCGCCCGGCTGGCCGAGCTCGCGGTCGCACTGGACGCGCCGCTGGTGAGCGAGCACGTCGCGTTCGTCCGGGCCGGTGGCCGGGAGGCCGGGCACCTGCTGCCCGTGCCGCGGACCCGGGAGGCGCTGGAGGTCGTCGTGGCGAACGTGCGGGCCGCCCAGGCCGCGTTGCCCGTGCCGCTGGCGGTGGAGAACGTCGCGGCGCTGTTCGGCTGGCCGGGCGACGAGCTGACCGACGGGCAGTTCCTGGCCGAGCTGGTCGAGCGGACCGGCGTACGGCTGCTGGTCGACGTGGCGAACCTCTACACCAACCAGGTCAACCTGGGTCTGGACCCGCTGGCGGCGTTGGACCGGCTGCCGCTGCACGCGATCGCCTACGTGCACGTGGCCGGGGGAGTGCGGCGGGACGGGGTGTGGCACGACACGCACGCGCACCCGGTGCCGTCCGCGGTCCTCGACCTGCTCGCCGAGCTGTGCGCGCGGGTCGCGGTGCCGGGGGTGCTGCTCGAACGGGACGAGGCCTTCCCGACCGACGCCGCCCTGGCGGCGGAGCTGGCCGCCATCCGGGCCGTGGTCGAGAGCTCGCGGCCGGCTCCGCACGGTCCGTCGCCGGTCGGCGAGGAGCGGCCGAGGGTGGCGCTGACCGTCGCCCGGGAGCGCCTCGGCCGGGCCCAGGAGGAGCTGCTCGCCGGGCTGGCCGCCGGCACGGCGCCGCCCGGGTTCGACGCGGAGCGGATCGACGTCCAGGCCGGGGCGCTGCTGGCCAAGCGGCGGGAGGCGGTCGCCCGCCGGCTGCCGGAGCTGGCCGAGACGGCGGACTTCCGGGTCCGCTTCGACGCGTACGCGAAGGGAAATCCGCGGCCCCCCGCGGGCTCGGCGGCCGATGCCGACGCCTTCGCCCGCGCGCTGTCCTGATCGCCGGCCCGGGACGGGGTCCCGACGCGCCCGGGACATCAGGCATGGCGGTCGGGACGAACGGCCCGGCACACTCTTGCCTATGGTGAGGGCGCGCATCGGCGCCGGCCTGGCGGTGCTGTCCGCCGCCGCGGCCGTCGCGTTCGCCGGATGGGTGATGACCCAGCCGCTGGCCGCGGCCGACTTCTTCGCGCCCGACCCGTTCCGGACCCGCGGGCTGGTCGCCGCGTGCGGCTGCGTCGGTCTGGTCTGGGCCGTGATGGGCGGCCTGATCGTGGCGCTCCGCCGCCGCAACGCGCTGGGCTGGCTGGTGCTCGGGGTGGGCGTGAGCCAGGCCTGGGCGGTCGGGCTCACCGCGTACGGGTGGCGGTTCGGGGCGCTGGAGATCGCGCCGTCCTGGCCCGCCTACCTCGGCCCGGCCCTGTACGTGCCGGGCTGGCTGGTGGTCCCGACCCTGCTGCTCGCCTTCTACCCGGACGGGCGGCTGCCCGGCCCGCGCTGGCGGTGGCCGGTCGGCGCGGCCGCGGTGGCGATCGTGCTGCTCACGATCAGCATCCCGTTCCCGGTGGTGGGGCCGGAGGAGGCGCACGGCTGGGTGGCGGTGCCGACGCTGCCGGACCGGCTCGGCGACGTGCTGCTGCCGGGCAAGCCGATGTACAGCACGTTCGTCTCGGTGCTGGCCGCGCCGGGTGGGACGACCCCGATCGCGCCGGCCTGGTGGCCGGACCTGACCGGAGCGGCGGCCTGGGTCTTCAAGCCGGTGCTGGCGCTGTCGATGCTGGCGATCTGGGTCGGCACCGCGGTCCGCCTGGTCCGGGCCACCGCGCCCCGGCGGCAGCAGCTGGCCTGGCTGGTGTGCGTGGCGATGCCGTTCCTGGCCGCGATGTTCGCCGTCGGCCGGTTCTCCAACCTGCTGGTGCTGCTGTCCCTGTCGCTGGTGCCGGTGGCGGTCGCGGTCGGGGCCCTGCGATACCGGATGCTCGGCACCGAGCCGGTGCTCCGGCGCGGCCTGGTCTACGGGATGTTCACCTTCGCCGTGGTCGGCGCCTACCTGCTCGTCACCGTGACGGCCGGGTCCGCGCTGGACCACCGGCCGCTCCCGGGCGCGGTCGCCGCCGCGCTGGTCGCGGTCGCGCTCGCCCCGGCCCGGCACCGGCTGCAGCGGGCGGCGGACCGCCTCGTCTACGGCGAGCGCCAGGACCCGATGCGCGCCGTCACCCGGCTCGGTCAGGGTCTGGCCACCGCGGGGGAGCTGGAGCTGCTGCCCGGCGCGCTGCTCAGCGTGATGGCCGCGGTGCACGCGCCGGGCGCCGCGGTCGCCGCACCCGACGGGCGGACCGTCGTCGCGGTCGGGGTCGATCCCGGCCCGGCCGGCGAGCAGCTGCCGCTGTCCTTCGGCGGCCACCGGGTCGGCACGCTGCACGTGGCGTGCCGGCAGGCGGGCGAGAAGTACTCCCGGCACGAGGCGGACCTGATCGCGGCGCTGGCCCCGCAGGTCGCCGTCGTCGTACGGGCCCTGGAGCTGACCGAGGCCCTGGAGTCGGAACGGGACCGCGTGGTGGCGGCGACGGCGACGGAGCGCGTACGGCTGCGCGGCGACCTGCACGACGGCCTCGGACCGTCCCTGTCGGGCATCGGCCTGGGCCTGCAGGCCCTGTCGGACAGCATCGACGCCGGCGACCGGGAGGCCAGCACGGCCGTGCTGGACCGGATCCGCGAGGAGGTCACGATGACGCTGGAGGAGGTACGCCGGATCATCGACGGGCTGCGGCCCTCCGCCCTGGACACGATGGAGCTCCCGGACGCGATCCGCCGGCACGCCCGCACGGTGTCGACCGCGGTGCCGGTCGAGGTCGTCGTCGGGGAGCTGCCCGAGCTGCCGGCGGTGGTGGAGAACGCGGCGTACCGGATCACCACCGAGGCGCTCACCAACGCCGCCCGGCACTCGGTCGCCGGCCGGGTGCAGGTCACGCTCGACGCGCCGGCCGGCGCGCTGGTCATCACCGTCGCCGACGACGGCAGCGGGGTCGGCACGGCGACGCCCGGCGTGGGGCTGACCTCGATGCGGCGCCGGGCCGAGACGCTCGGCGGCGAGCTGGGGATCGACTCCGACCCGACCGGCACCACCGTCACGGCCACCCTCCCGCTGGAGCAGCGATGACCGTCCCCGGGCCGATCCGTGTGGTGATCGCCGACGACCACCCGATGTTCCGGTACGGCCTCGTGGCCGCGATGGCCGGCGCCGAGGAGGTCGTCGTCGTCGGCGAGGCCGCCGACGGCCGCGAGCTGCTCGCCGTGGTCAACGCGGAGCACCCGGACGTGGTCGTCACCGACCTGGCCATGCCCGGGATGGACGGCGCCGCCGCGACCGAGGCCGTGCTGGCCCGGCACCCGGGCGTCGCCGTGCTGGTGCTGACCATGCACGAGGACAGCGAGGCGCTGTTCGGGGCGCTGCGGGCCGGCGCCCGCGGCTACCTGCTCAAGGGCGCCGAGCGGGCCGAGATCATCCGGGCGGTCCAGGCCGTCGCCGTCGGCGAGGCCGTCTACGGCGCCGCGGTGGCCCGGCGGATCACCGACTTCTTCGCCCCAAATCGATCACATTGAGGCTTTTACAGATTTAGCTTTGCCCCGTTGAATGTATCGCATTGGTCAATCTGGACAATTTATACTCCGAACCATTTTCGGAATGGGCAGGATTCTACGTTAACCCGCCAAACTGTCAACAACCA
>DATINN010000170.1:0-9935 GCA_035474175.1 Mycobacteriales bacterium
AGGCGGCGCTGACCCAGGCCACCGTCGCCGCCGCGAAGACCCCGGCCCTGCCGGCGGCCGGATCGCCCGCGCCGGCCGGCGGGGCCAAGCACGGCGCCGGCACGGCGGCTTCCACCTAGCGCCCCGCCGGACCCGCGCCCCGCCGGACCCGCGCCCCCGCCGGACCCGCGCCCCCGCCGGACCTGCGGACCCGCGCCCCGCCGGAGGCGCGCCCGCCGCGCACCAGCGCCCGCTGGACCCGCGGCCGCCTGGGCTTCGCGCCGGTGCGCGGCCGGCGCCGGTCGACTCGATCGTCGGGGCCGGCGGTCCGGTCAGGTGGGCGGCCGGCGGGGGTCTACGTGGATCTTCGGGCCCGGCCCGGCTCCGGCCGGCCGTGTCCCGGCCAGCACCGCGCCCACCTCCTCCAGCCCGACCGTCGCGGCGACCAGCGGCCGCGGGTCGACCGTGCCCGCGGCGTACGCGGCGATGGTGGCGGCGAGGCCGGGCGACGCGGACAGGATGCCGACCGCGGTGACGTCCTTGAGCGCGAGCGTGCGGGTGTCGATCCGGCTGGGGCTGCCCGCGAGTCCGATGTAGACGACCCGGCCGGCCGGCTCGACCAGCTCCAGCGCCAGCGCCGGCAGGTGGGCCGCGTTCGAGGCGTCCACGACCGCGTCGAACGGCAGCGCCGGCAGGGTGTCCTCGGTCCAGACGTGCGCGAACCCCAGCGACCGGGCAAAGCCGGCCGACCCGTCGGCCGACCCGCCGGCCCGGCCGAGCAGGTGCACCTCGGTCCCGGCGGCCCGCCCGAACAGCGCCACCAGCAGGCCGATCGTGCCCGGGCCGAGCACCAGCATCCGGTCGCCGGGGCCGACCGCGGCGGCCTCGAAGGCCCGCAGCGCGTTCCCGCCCGGCTCGACCAGCGCGCCCACCGTCGCGTCCACTGTGGACGGCAGCGGGTGCAGCGAGGAGGCCGGCACCGCCACCTGCTCGGCCAGCGCGCCGGGCCGGCCGGCGCGGATGCCGACCTCCTGCCGGTCGGCGCAGACGTGCTGGTGCCCGCGCCGGCACCGCCGGCAGGTCCCGTCCCCGAGCATGGTGTCGCCCATGACCCGCCGCCCGACCCAGCCCGGGTCGACCCCGGGCCCCGCCGCCGCGACCGTGCCGGCCCACTCGTGCCCCAGCCGCATCGGGAAGCCGGCGTGCCCGGTGTGCAGGTAGGCCATCTCGCCGGTGAAGAACTCCACGTCGGTCCCGCACACGCCGACCCGCTCGACGTCCACGACGACCTCACCCGGGCCGGCCGCCGGCGCCGCCACCTCCAGCACCGCGCACCGGCCCGGGGCGGTCAGCACCGCTGCCCTCAACGGGGGCCGATCACCGTCTGCCGTTGGGTGCCGAGGCCGGTGATGCCGAGCTCCATGACGTCGCCGGGGTGCAGCCAGACCGGCGGGTCGAAGCCCATGCCGACGCCCGGCGGCGTACCGGTGTCGATGAGGTCGCCCGGCTCCAGCACCAGGAACTGGCTCAGGTAGTGGACCAGGAAGTACGGGTCGAAGACCATCGTCGCGGTGCTGCCGGTCTGCCGGCGCACCCCGTTCACGTCCAGCCACAGGTCCAGCGCCGACACGTCCGGGACCTCGTCCGTCGTGACCAGCCAGGGCCCGGCCGGGTTGAACGTCTCGGCCGACTTGCCCTTGGACCACTGGCCGCCGCGCTCGGTCTGGAAGGCCCGCTCGCTGACGTCGTTGACCACGGTCCAGCCGGCGATCGCGTCCCGGGCCTCCTCGACCGAGTCGAGGTAGCTGGTCCGCCGCCCGATCACGATCCCGAGCTCGACCTCCCAGTCGGGCTTGGTCGAGCCGCGTGGGATCCGCACGTCGTCGTGGGGCCCGATCAGCGTGTTGGGCGACTTGGTGAACAGGATCGGCTCGGCCGGCACCTGCTGCCCGGTCTCGGCGGCGTGGTCGCGGTAGTTGAGCCCGATGCAGAGGATCTGGTGCGGCCGGGCGATCGGCGCCCCCACCCGCTCCCCCGCGAACCGGACCAGCCGCCCGGCCTCGATCCGCTCCGCCACCAGCGGCCGGATCCGCTCGATCCCGCCGTCGCCGAAGAACGACTCGTCGAAGTCGCCGACCACGTCCGACAGGTCGACGTAGTGGTCGTCGTCGACCCGGGCCACCGGCTTCTCGGCGCCGGTCGCACCGATGCGCATCAGGTACACGAACGATCCTCTCTCCGAGCGGGCACGGACCCGATCGCCTGCGTAGTGTCCGTCGTGGGTGCATTAGACCAGCGTGGGAAGGCGGGCCGGCCGTGGAGCTCCGCAGCAACCAGTGGTACGCGGGAGGCAGCCGCAACGCCTACATCCACCGGGCCTGGATGCGCCGCGGCGCGCCCGCCGACGCCTTCTCCGGCCGGCCGCAGATCGCGATCGCCAACACCGCCTCCGACCTGACCCCGTGCAACGCCCACCTCACCGAGGTCGCCGCGGCCGTCCGCAACGGCGTCTACGAGGCCGGCGGCGTCCCGCTGGAGCTGCCGGTCGTGTCGCTGGGCGAGACGCAGGTGCGCCCGACCGCGATGCTGTGGCGCAACATGGCCGCGATGGCGACGGAGGAGATGCTCCGGGCCAACCCGATCGACGGCGTGGTGCTGCTCGGCGGGTGCGACAAGACGATCCCGTCGCTGCTGATGGCCGCGGCGTCGGTGGACCTGCCGGCCGTCGTCGTGCCGGGCGGCCCGATGCTGACCGGGACGTTCCGCGGGGTGCCGCTGGGCTGCGGCACCGACGTGTGGCGGCTGTCGGAGGAGGTCCGGGCGGGCACGCTGTCCAACGACGAGTTCATCCGGTCCGAGTCGGCGATGATCCGCAGCCGCGGCCACTGCAACACGATGGGCACCGCCTCGACCATGGCACTGGTGGCCGAGGCGCTCGGCACTGTCGTGCCCGGTCTGGCCGGCACGCCCGCGGCGGACAGCCGGCTGCTGGAGGCGGCGCACGGCACCGGGCGGCTGGCCGTCGAGCTGGTCGCCGCCGACCGGCGCCCGAGCACCATCCTGACCAGGGCGTCGTTCCACAACGCGATCGTGGCGCTGGCCGCGATCGGCGGGTCGACCAACGCGGTCGTGCACCTGCTGGCCATCGCCGGGCGGCTCGGGATCGACCTGAGCATCGACGACTTCGACCGGATCGGCTCCCGGGTGCCGGTGCTGGTGGACCTGCTGCCGGCCGGCCGGTTCCTGATGGAGGACTTCCACCGGGCCGGCGGCCTGCTGGCCGTGCTGCGCGAGGTCGCCGACCTGCTCGACCCGACCGCGCTCACCGTCACCGGGGCGCCGCTGGTGTCCTATGTGGACGATGCGCCGACCTGGGACGCCGAGGTGATCCGGCCGCGGTCGGCGCCGCTGGTGGCCGAGGGCGGGATCGCCGTGCTGCGCGGCAACCTCGCCCCCGGCGGCGCGCTGCTCAAGCCGGCCGCGGCCTCGCCCCACCTGCTGCGGCACCGCGGCCGGGCCATGGTCTTCGACAGCATCGAGGACTTCCACGCCCGGGTCGACGACCCCGACCTGGAGGTGGACGCCGACTCGGTGCTGGTGCTGCGCGGCTGCGGGCCCCGGGGTTACCCGGGGATGCCGGAGGTGTCCAACCTGCCGCTGCCGAAGAAGCTGCTGGAGCAGGGCGTGCGGGACATGGTCCGGATCTGCGACGGCCGGATGAGCGGCACCGCGTACGGGACGGTGGTGCTGCACGTGACGCCGGAGGCGGCCGCGGGCGGGCCGCTGGCGCTGGTGCGGACCGGCGACGTGGTGGTGCTGGACGTGCCGGCCCGGCGCATCGACGTCGAGGCGGACCTGTCCACCCGGACGCCGTCGGAGGCGACGGTCGCGGCCTTCGCCGACCCGCGGCGGGGCTGGGAACGGCTCTACGTGGATCACGTGCTGCAGGCCGACACCGGTGCCGACCTCGACTTCCTGGTCGGGTCGAGCGGCTCGGAGGTGAGCCGCGAGTCACACTAGACTGAGATAACACAAATCTCTGTCATCTCGGTTGTCTCTGCGCTATCGTTGCCGGCATGCCCACCGATGCCGAGATCACCTTCGCCGACCACGCCGGCCGGCTGTACGCCCGCCGCTACGGTTTCGCGCCGATGGTCGGCCGGCTGCTGGGCTACCTGGCCGTCTGCGATCCCCGGGAGCAGAGCATCGCCGAGCTGGCGGAGGCGCTGCTGGCCAGCCGCAGCGCGATCTCCGGCGCCGTCGCGACGCTGGAGACGCTCGGGGTCATCCACCGTTCGCGAGCCGCGGGCGAGCGGATGGACCGGGTCAGGCTCGACCTCTCGACCCAGTCGTCGCTGGGCTTCGACGTGGCCGAATACCAGGAGCAGGGCGACCTGGCCCGGGAGGGCCTGACGATCCTCGCCGACGAGCCGGAGCAGCGGCGGGCCGTGCTGCTGGAGTGGGCCGCGTTCGCCGACTTCCTGGTCGAGCGGCTGCCGCTGCTGGAGAAGGACTGGATCAGCCACCGGGAGGCGCTGCGCGCCGCCGGCCACCTGCCCGGGAAGGACCCGCGATGATCACCACCCGCGCGCTGCGCAAGTCCTACGGCGAGCACGTGGTGCTCGACGGGATCGACCTGACCGTCGAGCCGGGCACGGTCTTCGGCCTGCTCGGTCCCAACGGGGCCGGCAAGACGACGATGGTGCGCATCCTGTCGACGCTGGTCCGCGCCGACGGCGGCGAGGCCCGGGTCGGCGGCCACGACGTCGCGGCCGAGCCGGCGGCCGTCCGCGCCCTCATCGGGGTGACCGGCCAGTTCTCCGCGGTGGACAACTTCCTGACCGGCGCGGAAAACCTCAGGCTGATGGCCGACCTGCGCCACCTCGGCCGGGACGAAGGCCGCCGCCGGGTCGCGGGGCTGCTGGAGCGCTTCGAGCTGGCCGACGCGGCCGACAAGCCGCTCTCGGCGTACTCGGGGGGCATGCGGCGGCGGCTCGACCTGGCCATGACCCTGGTCGGCGACCCGCGGGTGATCTTCCTGGACGAGCCGACAACCGGGCTGGACCCGCGCAGCCGGCGCACCATGTGGCAGATCATCCGGGAGCTGGTCGAGGACGGTGTGACGATCTTCCTCACCACGCAATACCTGGACGAGGCCGACCAGCTGGCCGACCACGTCGCGGTGCTCGACACCGGCCGGATCGTGGCCGAGGGCACGCCGGCCGAGCTGAAGCGCCGGATCCCCGGCGGGCACATCCGGCTGCAGTTCGCGTCGCCGGGCGGGCTGAGCACCGCCGCCGGCCTGCTCGCGGACGCGGCGCCCGACCACGACCAGCTCACCCTGCAGGTTCCCGGCGACGGCACGGTCGCCGCGCTGCGCCGGGTGCTGGCCGAGCTCGACACCGCCGGCGTCGAGGTCGAGCAGCTCTCGATCCACACCCCCGACCTCGACGACGTCTTCTTCGCCGTCACCGGCCACACCGCCACGGGAGCGCTGACATGACCTACGCCATCGCCGACTCGGCCACCATGCTGCGCCGCAACCTCAAGCACCAGGCGCGCTACCCGTCGCTGACGCTGATGCTGGCCGGCTTCCCGATCGTCTTCCTGCTGCTGTTCGTGTACGTCTTCGGCGGCCGGCTCGGCGCCGGGCTGGGCGGGGGCGGCGGGCCGCGCAGCGCGTACCTGGCCTATCTGGTGCCCGGGATCCTGGTCGTCACCGTCGCCTCCGCGGCCCTGGGGACGGCCATCTCGGTCGCCTCGGACATGACCGGCGGCGTCATCGACCGGTTCCGCACGATGTCGATCACCCGGGCCGCCGTGCTCACCGGGCACGTCGTCGGCAGCCTGCTGCAGACGCTGGCCGTGCTGGTGCTGGTCGTCCTGGTCGCCGTGGCCCTGGGGTTCCGGTCCGGCGCGGGCCCGCTGGAGTGGCTGGGGGCGGCGGCGATCCTGCTGCTGTTCGCGGCCGCGCTGATCTGGCTGTCGGCCGCGCTCGGCCTGGCCGCGAAGAGCGTGGAGACGGCCAGCAACACGCCGATGTTCCTGACCCTGCTGCCGTTCCTGTCCAGCGGGTTCGTGCCGACGGACAGCATGCCGGCGGGGCTGCGGCAGTTCGCCGAGCACCAGCCGTTCACGCCGGTGACCCAGACCGTGCGCGGGCTGCTGTCCGGCGGGGCGGTCGGCGGCGCCGCGGTGGCGGCCGTGCTCTGGAGCGTCGCGATCGCGGTCGGCAGCTACCTGTGGGCGCTGCACCTCTACGACCAGCGCCGGGCGGCCGACCCGGCCTAACCGGTCCAGCCGGTCCAGCCGGTCCAGCCGGTCTAGTCCTCGCTGCTGGTGCGGCCGGCCAGGAACGCCAGCAGCGCGGGGTCGGCGGAGGTGAACCGGTCGACCTCGGCCCCGCCGTCGCACTGGCACAGGCTGACCGTCACGGCGCCGCCGCGACGCGCCACCACCCGCCAGATCGCCCCGGACTGCTGCCAGCGCTCCAGCGTCGCGACCGGGTCGGACGCCCGCCCGAGGACCACGCAGCAGCGGCCCGGCTCCGGCTCCAGCCCGACCGTCGGCCGGTACGGCGCCAGCGCGTCGGACAGCCCCCCGACCAGGGCCTGGTTCAGGTGGCAGACCAGGTCGGTCTGGGCCCGGGCCAGGCTGTGGAACGGGCAGTTGGCCAGCACGACCCGGTCGCCGTCCGGGCGCGGCTCGTAGCCGTGCCCGGCCAGCACCTGGGTGGCCAGCCGCAGCGCGGCGCCGGCCTCGGCCGGGGCGCCGGCGGCGGCGACGGCGGCGGCCCCGAGCGAGCGGCCGTGCTCGGCGGCCAGCCGGTGCAGGACCGGCAGGACCGGCTCCCCGGTCCGGCCCGCGGTCGCGATCGCGTCGGCCATCAACCGGCCGGCCAGCTCGTAGTCCCGGTCGGGCAGGGAGACGGCGATGTCGCGGCGGGTCCGCCGGTAGAGCTTGGACGTCCGCCCGGCGCCGGGCCCGCTGCGCCCGCCGACCCGGGCGTACTCGGTCTCCAGGATGCCCTCGGCCTCCAGCCGGTCGAGGTGGAACTTGGCCTGGTGCCGGGCCACGCCGACCGCGTCGGCGGCCTGGTCGCGGCTGACCGCGCCCGGCTGCGAGCAGACGAAGAGGTAGAGCCGGCGCCGGACCGGATCGGCCAGCGCGCCGATGCCGGCCGCGTCCCGCTCGCTCGCCCGCATCCACCCTCCTCTAAAGGAAACGTATCTCGACGATACGCCTTGGAGGGGCTGCGGTGCAGGGCCGTAACATGGGCTGATGAACGAGGCGGACGACCTGCTCGCGGTCGCCCTGCTGGCCGAGCCCGTCCGCCAGCGGCTCTACCGGTACGTCCGGGAGCGGGGCGAGCCGGTGGGCCGCGAGGACGCGGCCCGGGAGGCCGGGATCTCGGTGAAGCTGGCCGCGTTCCACCTCGACCGGATGGCCGACGCGGGCCTGCTCGACGTCGACTACCGCCGGCTGAGCGGGCGCACCGGCCCCGGCGCCGGCCGACCGGCCAAGGTCTACACCGCCTCGGCCCGCTCGTTCGCCGTGGTCATCCCGCAGACCCGCTACACGCTGGCCGCCTCGATGATGGCGACCGCGCTGGCCGGCGGGTCGACCACCCTGCCGGACGTGGCCCACGAGGTCGGCGACCGGCTCGGCAGCGCGATCCGGGCCCGGGCCCGGACCCAGCGCGGCCGCCGCGACGGCCTGCGCCAGCAGCTGGCCCAGCTCGGGTTCGAGCCGCAGGAGCAGCCCGACGGCGAGGTCGTGCTGCGCAACTGCGTGTTCCGGGAGCTGTCCGACTCACACCGCCAGCTCATCTGCGGCATGAACGCCGCACTCGTGCGCGGCCTCCTCGACGGGGCGCAGCTGCGCTCCCCGCACGTCGAGGGCGGCCCGCCCGAGCCGACCTGCTGCGTCCGGCTGGTCGGCTGAGCCCGCCGCCAGCAGCAGGCGGGTGGTGTCGTGGGCGAGGCGGTGCGCGGTCCGCAGCAGCGCGCGCTCGACCGACGGCCGGGCCTCGGCCGGGACGGCCGCGGCGATCCGGGCGTACTCCTCCCGCGCGACGGCGTCGGCCTCGGCCCGGACCCGGCCCAGCGTGCCGGCCATCGAGCGGCCGGCCGACCAGCGCCGGTGCCGGGCCAGCTCGGCCTCGATGACCTCCTCGACCGCGGCCACGTCGGCGGCCAGCGTGCCGGCCGCGCCGATCCCGGCCGCGCGCAGGTCGGCCAGGTCGAGCAGCCGCACCGACGGCAGCCGCCGTACGGCCGGGTCGACGTTGCGGGGCAGGCCCAGGTCGACCAGGGTCAGCGGGCCGGTCGTGCGCACCATCGGCACGTCCACCAGCGGGTGCGGCGCGGCCGTGGCCAGCACGGCGATGTCGGTGCCGGCCAGGCAGCGGGGCAGCTCGGCCAGGTCGACGACGGTCGCACCGGCGGCGGCGAACCGGTCGGCGTGCCGGCGGGTGCGGCTGCACACGGTCACCGCGGCGCCGCGCTCCAGCGCCCGCTCGACCGCGACCTCCGCGACCTGGCCGGCGCCGACGACGAGCAGCCGCGCGCCGCCGCCCGGCGGCAGCACGGCCTCGACCGCGACCCCGGCGACCGACCGGCTGGCCGCTGCCACCCCGGCCAGCCCGTGGGCCCGCCGGGACGCGCTGACGGCCGTGGCGAACAGCCGGTGCAGCTCGACGTCGTCGCCGCCGGCGGCCCGGGCGGCGGCCGCGGCCGCGCGGACCTGGCCGGCGATCTCGGACTCGCCCAGCGCGAAGGACTCCAGGCCGGTGGCGACCCGCAGCAGGTGCCGGGCGGCGTCGTCGTAGCGGGTGACCGCCGCGGCCACCTCCTCCCGGGGCACGCCGCGGTCGGCGGCCAGCGCGGTCAGCAGCGCGTCCGGGTCGGCCCCGGCCGCGTAGACCTCGACCCGCTGGCAGGTGGACAGCACGGCCACGGCCCGGGCCCGGCCGGCCGCGCGCAGCCGCGGCAGCCGCTCGGGCAGTTCGTCGCGGGTGTAGGCCAGCCGTTCCAGCAGCTCCAGGGAGGCCTTGCAGCCGCTGACCGACAGGCAGCCGACGGCGGTCATCCGCCCGCCTGGCTGCCGGCCAGCGCGAGCAGGGTGTCCGCGGCGGTGCGGTGCGCGCCGTACGGGGCCACGGCCAGGTAGGCGTGCAGGTCCTTGATCGCGGCCTGGGGCTGGTGCAGGCCCATCAGCAGGATCAGGGCCCGGACGTAGAGCGCCTCGGGGTACTTCGGGTCGGTGGTCAGGGCGCGGTCGGCCATCTGCTTGGCCTGCGCGGTCTGGCCGACCTCGAAGGCGAGCAGGGCCAGGGCGGTGTTGGCCTCGGCGTTGGCCGGCTCCAGCTTGAGGATCGCGAGGTATTCGACGGCGGCGAGCTGGGCGGTGCCGCCGTCGGCGTACGCGTGGGCCAGTGCGAGGTGCTTGCTGACGTCCTGCGGGTGCGCCTTCACCGCGATGGCGGCGGCGGCGATCGCGGCGGCCTGCTCGGGGGTGGGCGTCCGCTCGGCGGACGGGCTCCCCGGGTCGCCGGCCCCGGCCTGGTCCCCCGGCGCGGCCGAGCCGCCCGGCGCGACCGAGCCGCTGGGTGCAGCACCGCCGGGCCCGGGAGCGCCGGACGCGGCCGGGAGCGCGCCGGAGACCGTCTGGCCCGGTTGCCGCGGCGCGATCGCCCCGGCCAGCAGCACGCCCACGGCCGCCGCCGCGGCGGCGAGGGCGACCACGACCGCGAGGCGGCGGCGGCGGCGCGCCGGCGCGGCGGTTGCGTCGCCTGGTGACCGCCGCGCCGGCCGGGCGCCGGCCCCCCTGTCCTGCGCCCGCTGAGGGGGATCGCGCAGCAGCGTCGCGACCTCCCGTTCGAGGGGGTCCCGGTGCCGCCGGTGGTCCTCCTCGGTCAGCTTCCCGGCGGCCAGGTCGTCGTCGAGGTCCCGCAG
>DATINN010000171.1:0-2085 GCA_035474175.1 Mycobacteriales bacterium
GGTCCATGAGCCACCGGCAGTTCGCCGTCGCGATGGGCACCCAGTTCTGTGGCAGCGCGCTGTGGAAGCCCGCCCCCAGCCGCGAGCGCCTGGGCCGGGTCGCCGCCATCCTGGACGACGCCGACCTGGACATGCTCGCGACCAACGACGTCTTCTGGGACGAGGTCGCCTCGATCGAAAGCCTGGGCGAGCAGGAGGTGTACGACGCGACCGTTCTCGGCACGCACAACTTCCTGGCCGATGGCATCGCCGTGCACAACTCGCTGGAGCAGGATGCGGACATGGTGGTGCTGCTGCACCGCGAGGATGCGTACGAGCGGGGAGTCGCCGCGGGCGGGCGAGGCCGACCTGATCCTTGCCAAGCACCGCAACGGCCCCACCGGCGTGGTCACGGTCGCCTTCCAGGGGCACTACTCGCGCTTCGTCGACATGGCAGGCTAGGCGCATGTTGCTGGTCCAGGTCAGTGATCTGCACCTGGACGGCAGCCCGCGCCGGCGGCAGCGGGCGGCCCGGGTCATGGCCTCCGTCAACCGGCTCACCGGGGTCGACGCCGTGCTGGTCAGCGGGGACATCGCCGACCACGGCCGGCCCGCGGAATACGCCGAGGCGGCCGACCTGCTGGCCTCGCCGCACCGGGTGCTGACCTGCCCGGGCAACCACGACGTGCGGGCGCCGTACGAGGAGGTGCTGCTGGGGCGGGGGCCGTCCGGGGGCGCCGTCAACGAGGTCCACGAGGTCGGCGGCCTGCTGGTGGCGATGTGCGACTCGTCCGTGCCCGGGCGGCCGGAGGGGCGGCTGGACGCCGAGACGCTGACCTGGCTGGACGGGGTGCTCGACGGGCGGCCGGCGCTGGTGTGCTTCCACCACCCGCCGGTGCCGATGCGGCAGCCGATGCTCGACGCGATCCTGCTCACCGACCCGGAGCCGCTGGCCGCGCTGCTGGGCCGGCACCCGGAGGTCGTCGCGGTGCTGACCGGGCACGCGCACACGGCCGCGGCCAGCACGTTCGCCGGGCGGCCGTGCCTGGTCGCGCCCGGCGTGGTGTCCACCCTGCGGCTGCCGGCCGAGCGCGCGGGCGACCTCGACTACGAGCTGCCCCCTTCGTTCGCCCTGCACACCCTGGAGGACGGGCTGCTCACCACCCACTTCCGCGTCGTCCCCTGAGCGCCCCACCCCGCGGCCCCACCCCCGCGGGCGTCGGCCGGCCGGACGGCGGGCGGGCGTCCTGCGGGCGTCGGGCGGGCGGCCGGACGGCGGACCCCCGCGGGCGTCGCAGGATGAGACAGGTGGGGACCGCCGCGCGTGAGACGGTCCGGGGAATCGCGACCGGATCCAGGAGCCGCCGATGCCCGAACGGACCGCCTCCCGGCTGACGACCTGGCATCGGGACCTCTTCGCCGCGGTCGAGCGGTGGCCCTGGCTGCGCAAGCTGGACGAGGACGTCTCGGCCGTGACCCAGCCGCTCTACGACCGGCACCGCGACGCGGTGGCCGTCGAGCTGATGCACGGCGGCCGGTGGTTCGGGCACTCGGCCCACACCGCGCTCAGCGACCTGCCGATCGGCTTCTGGTCCGGGGCGATCCTGCTCGACCTGCTCGGCAAGGACGTGCCGGCGAACGGGGACCGGCTCGACCCGGCCGCGGCGCTGAGCGCGGCCGGGCTGGCCGCGGCGGCCGGCACGGTCGCGACCGGGGTCACCGACTGGACCGTCAGCGACGGCGCCGACCGGCGGGTCGGGCTGCTGCACGGGCTGCTCAACCTGGCCGGGGTGGCGCTGCAGGCGGCCTCGCTGGCGGCCCGGCTGACCGGCCGCCGCCGCCCGGCACAGGTGCTGGGTGTGGGCAGCATGACCGCGACCGCGGCGGCCGGCTTCGTCGGCGGCCACCTCGTGCAGGGCCGGGCGGTCATGGTCAATCGGGTCGCCGCGACCAGCGGGCCGAGCCGGTGGGTGCGCGCGGTGGCCGACGCGGAGCTGCCGGCCGGCGGCACGGTCGGGGTCGAGGTCGACGGCCGGAAGGTGCTGCTGCACCGGGCCGACGCCGAGGTGCACGCGCTGGACGATGTCTGCAGCCACGCCGGCGCGC
>DATINN010000172.1:0-8219 GCA_035474175.1 Mycobacteriales bacterium
GCGCCTCGGAGGTCGCGATCTGCGCCAGGAACCCGTCCAGCCGGGCGACCCAGCGCTCGGTCAGGAAGCGGATCGCCGGGTTCTTGGCGACGTACTTGTTCGTGTGGTTCCCGATGACGACGCCCGGGCTCTCGGCGCTCGCGGCCCAGGTGAACTCCCCGGCCCGGACCACCGCGGCCTCACCCAGGCGGGCCCGCCGCTCCGGGTCGTCCAGCAGCGCGGCCAGCGAGATCGCGATCGACTCCGGGTCACCCTCGGTGTAGGCCACGGCGTCGCCACCGACCTCCGGCAGCGACAGCCGCTGGGTCGTGAGCACGGCCGCGCCGCAGGCCATCGCCTCCAGCACCGGCAGCCCGAAGCCCTCGCCGTGGGACGGGTAGGCGACCACGGTCGCGCCGCCCAGGAACCCGCGCAGGTCGGAGAACTTCAGGTAGCCCGGCCGCAGCACCCGCAGGTGCGAGGGCACCTCGGTGACGGCCTGGTCGATCTCCTCGTCCCAGCCGGACCCGCCGGCCAGCACCAGCGCCGGCGGCTCGGACCGGTCCTGCACGGCCTGCACCCAGCCCCGGATCAGCGAGGGCACGTTCTTGCGCGGCTCCAGCGTCCCCAGGAAGGCCACGTACGGCGTGCCGCGCAGGCCCAGCCGGGTCTGCACGACCTGCCGCTCGGCGTCGCTGGGCACGTGGAACATGTGCTGGTCGACCCCGTGGTAGGCGACGTCCAGCTTGGTCGGGTCGGCGTCCAGGACCCGGATCAGCTCGTCCCGGGTGGCCTTGGACGGCACCACGCAGCGGGCCGCCCGGTGCAGCGCGGTCTTGATCGCGGACCGGAAGAACGGGCCCTTGATCGAGGTGTGCACGTCGGGCTGGGTGAAGAAGGTCGCGTCGTGGATCGTGACCACGACCGGCTTCCCGGCCCGCAGCGGCATCGTGTAGTGCGGCGAGTGCAGCACGTCGGCGCCGACCTGGGCCACCACCAGTGGTAAACCGGTCTGCTCCCAGGCCAGCCGCGCGGGCCGGTGGGCCACGGCGGCCGGTCCCGGCACGATCGTCGCCTGCGGGGCCATCCGGCCGAAGCGCTCGCCGTCGGACCGCTGGCAGACGACGGCGAAGTCGGCACCGGCGTCCCCCAGCGCTGAGATGAGTCCGTCGACGTACCGTCCCACTCCACCGCGATCGGCGGGGACGGCCGTCGCATCGACGAGCACGCGGGGCGCGCGTCCTGACACGAATCGGCTCCTGGCGTCTGCTCGGTGGTGGTGCACTGGATCAACGACGACCCGGAGGTCCCGTCGCCGGACAGCCTACGCCCGCCAAGGCCACTGTCCGTCACTACCGGGGCTCATGTCCCCAAGGTGGAGTAGAGCTGCCACAGCTCGCGAGCGGCGATGGACCAGGAGTAGTGATCGGCCCGGGCCCGACCGGCGGCCACCCGGGTGGTCCGGTCGGCCGGGTCGAGCACCTCGGCCAGCCCGCGGGCCAGCGCGGCCGGGTCGTCCCGGGGCACCACCACCGCCGCGCCGCCGCCGACCTCGACCAGGGCGGGCGCGTCGGAGGTGACCACCGGGACGCCGGCGGCCATCGCCTCCAGCAGCGGCAGCCCGAAGCCCTCGGCCCGGCTGGGCGAGGCCAGCGCGGCCGCCCGGTGCAGCACCACCGCCAGGTCGAGGTCGGGCAGCCGGCCCAGCACCCGGACCCGGCCCGCGGCCAGGCCGAGCGCGCGGGCCTGGTCGAGCGGGTCGACGCCGCCCCAGCCGGGCTGGCCGACCAGCAGCAGCGGCAGGTCCGGCGCGGCCGGGTCGGCCAGCGCGGCCAGCAGCGTGTCCAGGCCCTTGCGCGGCTCCAGCGTGGCCAGGCTCAGCAGGTACGCCGGGGGCAGGTCGAGCCGGGCGGCCCGGTCGGCCGCGTCCGGCGGCGGCGTCCGCAGCACGTCCGGGACGCCCTCGCCGACGACGGTCACCTTCTCCGGCCACCAGTCCGGCACCTGCGCGGCCAGCTCGGCCGCGACGGCGTGGGTGGGGACGACGATGCGGTCGGCGGTCCGGACCGCGGCGGCGATCGCGCCGCGGTGCCAGGCGACACCGCGCGGGGTGAGCGTGCCCGGGTGGGACCACGGCACGGCGTCGTGCACGGTCACCACCAGGGGCGTACGGCGGCGGGGCGGGGCCAGCGGGGTCGGCGCGTGCAGGACGTCCAGCCCGTACGGGCCGGGGCCGAGGCCGCGCTCCCAGGCCGCGACCAGGCCGCGGCGCGGGACCGGCAGCCGGCGCGGGCCGGCCACCCCGGGGATCCGGGCCGGGCCGGGGTCGCGGTGCCAGGCCGACCAGCCGGTCACGGTCGCGCCGGGCGGGGCGGTGGCGGCGAGGGCGGCGGCCAGCTCGCGGGCGTACCGGCCGGTGCCGCCGGGGACCGGGGCCAGGACCTGCTCGACCAGGACGCCCAGTCTCATGCCGGGCGGGTGGCGACGGCGACCAGGCCGGTCCCCCGGGCCGGCTGCACCCGCTGCAGGTACCGGAACGGCAGCGTGGCGGCCTCGATCGCCCGCCCCACGACCGGCCGGGCCGGCTGCTGGTGCCGCCCGCTGGCCGCGGTCCGCTCCTCCGGAGAAGGCCCGGCGCCGGCCGCACCCGGCGCCTCGCGGTCCGCCGCCTGCGGGTCCGCAGCAGGTCCGGCCCCGGACTCAGCGGTGAGGTGGCGGGCGTCCATGCGGTTGCGGACCGCCTCCAGGGCGTAGCCCAGGGGCCAGCCGTACACCCGTACGTCCGGCTCGCTCAGCCCGGCCGCGGTCAGCAGCCCGGCCAGCTGGGCCGGCTCGTAGCGCCGGTAGTGCCCGACCCGGGTGTCCATCGGCCCGAACCGGCCCTGGAACGCCGGCACCGACAGCATCAGGTGCCCGCCCGGGGCGACGAACCGGACCCAGTCCGCCAGCGCCCCGGCGTCGTCGGCCAGGTGCTCCAGCACCTCGAACGCGCACACCAGGTCGTACGTGGCCCCGGCCGGCACGGCCGTGTGGTCGGCGTTGAGCACCTTCCCGCCGGCGGCCGAGATGCGCTCCTGGGCCACCGCGAACGACACCGGGTCGGGCTCGACGGCCAGGTAGTCGGCCCGGCCGGCCAGCCGGGCGCCCATCGAGCCCTGGCCGCAGCCGATCTCCAGCACGGTGGCCGGCCGCAGCGCGGTGACCATCCGGTCCACGAGGTCGTAGCGCAGCCAGGCGCGCGGGGCCAGCGGGGGCGGCGCCACGGCGGTCATGATCTGGGAGCTCCCGGGAGGTAGGACTGGCAGAGCCGACGGCGCAGGGTACCCACCACCGCGACCGGGGCGAACCGGTCCCGGGCCCGGTCCCGGGCCGCCGCCCGCAGCTTGGCCAGTGCCGGCCCGTCCCCGGCCAGCTCGCGCAGCGCGTCCGCCAGCGCCCCGGGGTCGCCCGGCGGGACGAACACGGCGGCGTCGCCGAGGGCGGCCCGCTGGGGCCGGGTGTCGGACGTGATCACCGCGCAGCCGGCCGCCGCGCCCTGGTAGACCTTGTTGGGCACCACCCGCCGGGCCTTGGGGCCGCCGCCGACGATGCCGAGGCAGACGTCGTGCCCGGCCACCACCGCGGGCAGCCGCGCGGCCGGCACCCAGTCGATCCACTCGACCCGCGGGTTGGCCACGGCCAGCCGCCGGGTCTCGGCCCGGTCCTGGCCCTGGCCGATCATCGTGATCGAGATCCGCGGGTCGGCGGCCAGCTCGCCCAGCGCGGCGCCGATCGTGGGCGCGCCCTGCAGCGGCGTGTAGAGGCCGAAGAACACCACCCGCAGCAGGTCGGGATCGCTCGGCGGCTCGACCGCGTCGCCGGCCTCGAACCAGGCCGTGGACGCGCCCACCGGCACCACCTCGACCCGGTCGGCCAGCGCGGCCGGCACCAGCGCGGCGTGCTCCGGGCTGTCGACCAGCACGACGTCGGCCATCCGCTGGGCGCCGTGGTCGAGCGCGTTGAGCACGCGCACCTTCCACGTCGCGGACTCGCCCCGGTCGGTCGCGGTCTCGGCCGCGAAGACCAGGTTGTCCAGCACGATGACGGCCTTGCGGAACAGCAGCCGGGCCAGGAAGACGTCGAAGTGGCCGAGGTAGCCGACCAGCACGATGTCCGGGCGGTGCGCGCGCCACTCCCGGCGGCCGCGCACGACCAGCGCCAGCCAGCAGCGCAGCAGCCGCAGCGCCAGCAGCGGCAGCCGCCAGGGCTGGCGCAGCATCGCCACCCGGGCCGCGGTGTCCACGCCGAGCGGCACGTTCACCTCGACGATCTGGTCACCTTCGGCCCGAAGCCCCTCGAGCAGCACGCCGACCCGAGGGTGGGTTCGGACGTCGTACGTCCCGAACGCCAGGATCCTCACGGCTCCAGACCATACCGGTAACGGAATGTGCTGAAGCAGTCACCCTCAAGCATCGGGCGCCTCCTTCCTCTGTCTTTCCACCTAGTAGCGTATGTGGCCGTGACGGGCGGGAGTGCGACAGCGTCGCCCACCACCAGGGCCCGGCTCCTGAAAGTGGCCAGGATCGCGCTCACCGTTGCGGCGCTGGCCTTCCTGGTGCTGGCGCTGGCGTCGCGCTGGGACGAGGTGACCGGGCAGCTCGGCCGGGTCTCGCCGCAGGCGGTGGCGGGCGCGTTCGCCTGCTCACTGCTGGGTCTGTTCTTCAGCATGCTGGGCTGGCGGGCGCTGCTGGCCGACCTGGGCAGCCCCCTGCCGCTGGGCGCGGCCACCCGGGTGCTGTTCCTGGGCCAGCTGGCCAAATACCTGCCCGGCAGCAGCGTGTGGGCGATGGTCGCGCAGACCGAGCTGGCCCGGGACTTCGGCGTGCCGCGCAAGCGGGCCGCCGCGGCCGCGCTGGTGCTCAACCTGGTCACCCTGGGCGTCGGCCTGGTCGTCGCGCTGCTGGCCCTGCCGCGGCTGCTGACGTCCGCGGACACGCCCGCGGTGCTGCGCTGGACGCCGCTGCTGGTGCCGGTCGCGCTGGCCGTCCTGGCCCCGCCGGTGCTGACCGTGGTCTGCAACCTGCTGTTCCGGGTGCTCCGGCGGCAGCCGCTGGATCAGCGCTTCTCCTGGCCCGGGATGGCCCGGGCGGCCGGCGCGCAGCTCGGCACCTGGTTCTTCTACGGCCTGCAGGTCACCCTGCTGGGCTGGAGCCTGGGCGCGGACCCGGGCGCGCTGCTGCTGCCGGCGACCGGCGCGTTCGCCGCGGCCTGGTGCGCGGGCTTCCTGGTCGTGGTGGTGCCGACCGGGGCCGGCACCCGGGAGGCGGTGCTCACGATCGCGCTGGCCCCGCAGCTGCCCGGCGGGTCGGCGGCCGCGCTCACGCTGGCCGTGGTCTCCCGGCTGCTGCTCACCGTCGCCGACGTGGTCGCCGCCCTGATCGGGGTGGCGATGGGCCGGCGGCGGGCCCCGGCCGCACCGGTGCCCGCCGCCGACCCCGTGCCCTAACCCGCGCGCAGGCGCAGGTAGCGGTCCTTGGCGCCGAGCGCCGAGCGCAGCTGCGAGCCGGTGGCCACGACCGCCCGGGGCTTCCCCGCCCCGTCGATCCCGGTCAACCGGACCTGCGTGACCCGCCCGCCCCACTCACCCTGGCCGTCCCGACCGGTGACCTGCAGCTTGTCCAGCCGGGCGAGCCCGAACTTCTTCCCCAGCGCGACCACGTTGACCGTGAACGACCACCTCGCGTACGGGTCGCCGGCCCGGTAGGGGTCCCGCCGGGCCGGCAGGTACGACGTCCCGCCGGCGGCGATCCAGCCCCCGTTGGACGCCGAGTACTCCGTGGTCGCCACCCGGCCGGCCCGGGTCAGCACGATCCCCGCCGTGCTGGTCACCGCCCGGGTCGTGGTGGCCTGCTCGCCGTAGAGCCGGTGGCCGCCGGCCGAGTAGCGGGTGGCGCCGCCGTACACCTGGCAGGCGGTGGTGTCGCAGATGTTCCAGAGGGCGGAGCGGGGCGAGCGGATGCTGGCGTAGGCGTACGTCCGGGCCGCCACCGCCTGGGCCCGCAGCGCCTGCTGGGGCCAGGACGACGGGCTCTCCCGCGGCACCACCCCGCGCAGGTACGTGTCCAGGCGCAGCCGGTTGACGGCGACCACCGAGGAGCCGGACCGGGTCGCGAGCAGTCCCTCGCGGTAGTCCGTCGAGGTGCCGTTGGGCCAGATGATCCGCAGCACGTTGCGCGAGGCCGTCACGGCGACCTGGCGCGGCAGCGCCGGTCCCCACCACACCCAGGCCTTCGCGGTCCGGTAGCGCATCCGCATGGTCGAGCCGTTGGGCGCGATCTGCCACTTCAGCCCGCCCCGGACGACCGGCAGCAGGACCGAGTGGCCGGCCCAGCTGACCCGCATCCCGCCCACCGGCCGCAGCACCACGGTCGGCTCGGTGCCGACCCGGACCCGGATGACCGGGTTGCCGACCCGGGTCCGGGTGGTGCCCGGGTAGTAGAAGGCGAGGATCTGCTCCGCCGACCGTCCCCCGGCGGCCGCGGCCCGGGCGCCCCACTGGGACATCCCCCGCCCGTGCCCGTAGCCGTGTCCGTCCACGATCCAGGTGTTGCTGGCCGGACGAGCGACCACCTCGGCCGCCGCGGCGGCTTTCGGCGGATGCCCGCCCACCATGATCGCGCCGGCTCCTGCCACCAGCGTGATCGCTACGATTCCCACGGTCATCGGCGTGAGCAGGTGCCGATGAGCGCGATGGACCCCCGTATATCGCACGGCATTACAACTACCCTGAGTGACACGCCGTAGCCAGACCGCCCGGCAGGAAACTTACGGACAGTCAGACATCAACTACGCTACGGCGTAGCGGCGGACAAGGCGCATGCGGCACCGGCAGGGCCCGGCCCGGGTGATCGGCGCGGCGGATTCGCCCCTAGTGCTCGCTCAGATGGTCAGCGTCGTTCCAGCACCTCGTGCAGCAGCTCGCGGTAGCGGCGGCCGACCACCTCGATCGAGAACTCGTCCGAGCGGGCCCGGGCCGCGGCGGCCAGCTTGACCCGCCGCTCGGGGCCGGCGAGCAGCTCCGCGATCGCGTCGGCCAGCCGGGCGGCGTCCCCCGGCGGCACCAGCAGGCCGGTCTCGCCGTCCTCGACCGCGGCGTCGATGCCGGCGATCCGCGACCCGACCACCGCGCAGCCGGCCGACATCGCCTCCAGCAGCGCGACCGGCAGGCCGTCCTGGTCGCCGGAGGCGGCCGACACCGACGGGACCGCGGCGATCTCGGCCCGCGCGTACGCGGCGGCGACCTCGGTCCGGGGCAGGGCGCCCCGGAACGTCACCGGCAGCCCCGCCGCCCGGGCCACCAGCGCGGCCCGCAGCGGGCCGTCCCCGACGACCTCCAGCGACCAGCCGCCCGGCGGCAGCCGCCGCAGCGCGTCCAGCAGGACGGCCACGCCCTTCTTCTCCACCAGCCGGCCGACGAACACGATCCGGCCCGGCACCCGGTCCACCCCGGCGGCGGCGGCCCGTACGGTCTCCACGTCGGCGCCCATCGGCAGCACGTGCACGGTCGCCGGGTCCGCGCCCAGCCCGACCAGCAGCGCGGCCATGTCGGAGTTCATCGCGGTGACCGCGTCGGCGCGGCGCAGCACCCGGCGCTTGACCCGGACGCTGAGCCGGCCGCGCAAGGTGTAGAGGTCGCCGCCGTGGGCGGTGACGACCCGCGGCAGCCCCGGCGCGCCGACCAGCGCGGCCAGCCCCTGCGGCAGCATCCAGTGCACGTGCAGCAGGTCCGGCCGGTGCCGCCGGACGGCGCGGCGGACGGCCCAGGCCTCGGCCAGCAGGAACGGCAGCACCTGCAGCCACCGGGACGGTCGGCGGCGCAGGTTCTCCACGATCGCGCCGTCGGCCAGGTCCTCCCACCGCCGCGGGAAGTAGCGGAACCGGCAGACGGTCAGCCGGTCGCCGCGCTCCTGCCGGGGCGCCCCCGGCACCCGGGGCACCAGCACCACCGTGTCGAAGTCGACGGCCTCGCTCCCGGCCAGGTCCCGGACGAACGCGGGCGTGCCGTCGTCGCGGCCGGCCGGGAAGGTGGACGCCAGCACCAGCAGCCGGGGCCGGCGGACCCCCTGCTCCGCGGCGCGCACCGCGACACCGTACTCGCCGCCCGGCGAGCGCCGGGGTCACAACCGATACGAACGGCCCGATCTCACGTTCCGTAGTCACAAAATGCCACATAGTGACATAATGCTGCTCTATCCTGCCGT
>DATINN010000173.1:0-4818 GCA_035474175.1 Mycobacteriales bacterium
GCCGGAGCCGCCGCAGACCGCGAACCGGTCGACGCCGACGGAGTCGAGCAGGGCGGCGGCGTCGGCGGGCCAGTCCTGCAGGGTCCGGCCCGGCAGCGGGTCGGAGCCGCCGACGCCGGGGCGGTCCGGGATCAGCATCCGCACGCCGGCCCGCTCGGCCAGCTCGGCCTGGCCCGGGTACGGCAGCCGGGACTGGGGCGTGCCGACGCACTCCAGCACCACCGGCGCGGCCGGGCCGCCGAGGTCCGCGTACGTCATCCGGCGGCCGTCGGGGAGGGTCAGCTCGTGCGTGTCACCCATGCCGCCCGACCGTAGGCGGTCCGCCTTTCCTGAGCGCCCGGGGCGACTACCCGGCGGGGGGTTCGGTGAGGAGGAGGGCGAAGAGGTCCACGCCGTACCAGAGGTTGCCGAGGCGGAGGTTCTCGTCGGCGGCGTGCTGGTTGTTGTCGGGGTTGGCGATCGGCAGGATCACCGCCGGCGCGCCCAGGGACTCGGTGAAGTGCTGCAGCGGCACCGAGCCGCCCAGCGTCGGCAGCGTGATCGCCGGGGCGTCGGCCGCCCGCGCGGCCAGCGCGGCCAGGTGGGCGACGATCGGCAGGCCGGCCTCGGCCCGGGCCGCGGGGTAGCCCACCCGGGCGTCGAGGCGGGCGATGGCCCGGTGCTCGCGCCGCTCGGCCGCGGTCGGCTCCCGGTCCAGCACGAGGTAGCCCTGCCCGCGGACGTGGTCGCGGACCCGGTCCAGCATCCGGGCCGGCTCGTCCCCGGCGGCCAGCCGGATGTCCATGGAGGCGGTCGCGTACGCCGGGATCACGTTGCGGGCGGCCGCGCCCACGTCGGCCGCGCGCAGCCCGCGGAGGTTGAGCGAGGGCAGCATGAGCCGGTCGGCCAGCCGGCTGCCCGGCACCTCGGCCGCGGTCAGCCCGAACCGGTCCAGCAGCCCGGCCTCGATCGCCGGCAGCTCGTCCAGGGCCTGCTGCTCGGCCGGGGACGGCGGGCGGGTGTCGGCGCCCCAGCCCTCGATCGTCACCCGGCCGTCGGCGTCCTTCATCGAGGCCAGCAGGTGGGCCAGGGCCAGCGCCGGGTTGGCCACCCAGTTGCCGTAGTGGCCGCTGTGCAGCTCGGTCGCCGGCCCGTAGACGGTCAGCTCCAGGTCGGTGAAGCCGCGCACCCCGAGCACGACCTGCGGCGCGTTGCCCGGCTGCACCGGCCCGTCGCAGACCAGCCAGACCGGCGCGTCCAGGCGGTCCGCGTACGCCGTCATCAGCTCGCCGAGGTGGGTCGAGCCGGACTCCTCCTCGCCCTCCAGGCACAGCACCAGCTCGACCTCGCGCCGCACGTCGCTCGCGGCCAGCGCGTCCAGCGCGGCCAGCAGGGCCGCGATCGGCGCCTTGTCGTCGGCCGCCGCCCGCCCGAGCAGCCGCCACTCGTCCCCGACCGGCTCGCCGGTGGAGGGGAAGGGCAGCCGGTTGCCGTCGAAGTCGACCAGCGTCGGCTCGAACGGGGGCGTGGACCAGTCGGCCGGCGTCACCGGCTGGCCGTCGTAGTGCGCGTACAGGCCGAGGCGGGGGGCGCCGGGACGGGCGGGCACGCGGCCGACCACGAGCGGCGCCACGTCGGGCCGGCCGACCGCCTCGGCCTCCACCCCGCGGGCCTGCAGCCGGGCCACGATCTCGGTCGCGTTGGCGTGCAGGGCCGGCACGTCGCCGGTCACGTTGTCCAGCGCGACCAGGGCGGCGAAGTCGCGCAGCACCTCGGCCCCGTTGGCCCGCCGCCAGGCCCGGACGTCGTCGAGCGCCGTCACGACAGCCCCCCGGCCAGCCAGCCGAACGCGTCCGGCCAGGCCGCGAACACGTCGTGCCCGGTGTCGGGCAGCACGGTCAGCTCCGCGTCCGGCATCCGCTCCACCATCCAGCGCACCGCCTCGACCGGGATGTTGTCGTCCTCGGCCCCGTGCCAGACCCGGGCCGGCCGTTTCAGCTGCGGCAGCAGCGCGGCCCAGTCGCTGTCGTTGATCGAGTGGTCCTCGACGTACGCGTCGGCGCCCTGCCGGAACGCCTCCGTGAGCGACGCCAGCGTGTCCGGGTCCCAGTCGTGCCCGGTCACCCGGTTGAACCCGCCCGGGTCGTCGCGCAGCAGCCGGGCGAACAGCTCGCCCCGCTCCCGCAGCTCGGCCCGGTCCCGCGGCACCACGCTGCCGTGCACCGGCGCGTCCACCGGGATGCCCGGGGCCAGCAGCGCGACCGCGGTCACCCGGTCGCCCAGCGCCACCCCGGTCGCGATCGCGTACGGGCCGCCGCCGGAGCCGCCGATCACCCCGACCCGGTCCAGGCCGAGCGCGTCCAGCAGGACGGCGGCGTCGGCCGGCCAGTCGGCCAGCGTCCGCCCGGGCTGCGGGGAGGAGCGCCCGAAGCCGGGCCGGTCCGGGGTCAGGACCCGCAGCCCGGCCGCGGCCTGCCCCTCCAGCCGGGTGCCGGGCGTCCCGTGGCAGGCCAGCACGGCCGGCCCGGCGCCCAGGTCGGAGTAGGCCATGGACCGCCCGTCCGGCAGCCGGATCTCGTGCGTGTCACCCATGCTTGGAGACTAGAACCTGCCTGATGTCCGGCTTGAGAATCAGGACCAGATGCGGACCCGGTTGCCGTCGGGGTCGGCCACGTAGGCGACCCGCTGGCCGTTGGGCGCGACCATCGGCTCGACCCGCACCGGCACGCCGGCGGCGCGCAGCGCGGCCACCGCCGCGTCGGTGTCCGCGGCGCCGACCGCCAGCTCGAACGGCTCGCCCCGGCTGGCCGGCAGCCCGTACGCGGCGATGGCGTCGAGGGTGGACAGCGCGATCACCGCGCCGCCGAGGCGGAGCTCCACGTGCAGCGGCAGGCCCTCGCGCGGGTAGCGGAAGCTCTCCCGGAAGCCGAGCCGGTCGCGGTAGAAGCGCAGCGAGGCGTCGAGGTCGGCGCAGTAGAGGGTGGTCAGGACGTCGCGGAACATGGGCCTCCTCGGGTCGGCAGGTACGGACCGGACGCGCCGCACCGGCGCGTCCGGGTCCCAGGGTCCGGGACCTCCGGGGATGACGAACGGCCGGGGCGGAGATCGACAGTTGCCGGGACGATGCCAACTCGTCACTCGCATCCGACCGCGCGGCAAGGCAGACTCCGGACCGCGGCGGGGCAAGTGCCCCGTCGCTCGCACCCCAGCGGAGGACTCGTGACGAAACCGTCTGTGCTGGCCATCCGGCGGATGACCAGGAAGACCCTGGTCCGACGGACCGCGGTGCTCGCGGCGGCCACCCTTGCCGTCGTCGGCGCCGCCTCGGCCGCACCCGCGTACGCCGCACCTGGCGCGTCGGACCACGGCAAGGCCGGCACCGGCAGCACCACCCAGGTGCGCCTGATCACCCTCAACGACTTCCACGGCAACCTGCAGCCGCCGGCCGGGTCGTCCGGCCGGGTCACGCTCGCCGACGGGACCACCGTCGACGCCGGCGGCGCCGCGTTCATCGCCACCCACGTCAAGGAGCTGCGGTCCCAGGTCCGCAACTCGATCATGCTCAGCGCGGGCGACAACATCGGCGCCTCGCCGCTGGAGTCGGCGCTGTTCCACGACGAGCCGACGATCGACTTCCTCAACATGATCGGGGTCTCGGCCTCGGCGGTCGGCAACCACGAGTTCGACGAGGGCTACAAGGAGCTGCTGCGGATCCAGTTCGGCGGCTGCAACCCGACCGACGGATGCGTGTTCCGCCCGACGTACGGCGGGGCGAAGTTCCCGTTCCTGGGCGCCAACGTGACCTTCGACAACGGGCTGCCGGCGGTGCTGCCGTTCACGATCAAGGTCTCCGGCGGGATCCCGATCGGCGTCATCGGCGCGACGCTGGAGGACCTGCCCAGCGTCGTCACCCCGGCCGCGATCCAGGGGCTGAAGTTCGGCGACGAGGTCACCGCGATCAACAAGACCTCCAAGCTGCTGGACCGGCTCGGCATCCGCAGCCAGGTCGTCGTCGTGCACCAGGGTGACAACACCATCCCGGGCGGCGGTCCGAACGGGTGCAGCGTGGCGCCGGGTGGGCCGGGGACGGCCATCGCCGCGGGCGCCAGCCCCAGCATCGACGCGATCTTCACCGGGCACTCGCACCAGGCGTACAACTGCACGCTGCCCGACCCGGCGGGCAACCCGCGCCCGGTCATGCAGGGCGCGTCCTTCGGCCGGCTGCTGTCGGTCGTCGACCTGCAGATCAACAAGCGGACCCGGGACGTCGTCCGGTCCGCCACGGTCGCGCACAACGAGATCGTCACCCGCACGGTCACGCCCGACCCGGCCGTCCAGGCGCTGGTCACCGAGGCCGTCACGAAGGCCGCCCCGATCTCGAACCGGCAGGTCGGCACCATCACCGCCGACATCACCCGGGCGCCGTCGCCCGCCGGTGAGCAGCCGCTGGGCGACGTGATCGCGGACGCGCAGCTGGCCGGCACCCAGGCCGCCGGAGCGCAGGTCGCGATCACCAACCCGGGCGGGATCCGGACCGACCTGCAGTTCGCGTCCTCGCCGGCCGGTGAGGGCGACGGGGTCGTGACGTACGGCGAGGCCTTCGCGGTGCAGCCGTTCAGCAACATCATGCAGACGATCACGCTGACCGGTACGCAGCTGGACGCGGTGCTGGAGCAGCAGTTCCACGCGGACGGGACGACGACCTTCCTGCAGATCTCCTCGACGCTGCACTACACCCAGACCCGGGCCAACGCGGTCGGTGACCGGGTCTCGGACATCACGGTGGCGGGGGTGCCGGTCACGCCGACCGGGACCTACCGGGTGTCGGTGAACAACTTC
>DATINN010000174.1:0-1797 GCA_035474175.1 Mycobacteriales bacterium
GCACATCACCGAGGTGGAGAAGGCCGGCGGGATGGCCAAGGCCAACGAGGCCGGGCTGCCGAAGCTGCGCATCGAGGAGGCCGCGGCCCGGACCCAGGCCCGGATCGACTCCGGGCGGCAGCCGGTGATCGGGCTGAACAAATACCGGCTGGCCGCCGAGGACGAGCTCGACGTCCTCAAGATCGACAACGCCGCCGTACGGGCCGAGCAGGCGGCGAAGCTGGAGCGGCTGCGGGCCGAGCGGGACCCGGACGCCGTCCGGACCGCCCTGCAGGCGCTGACCGACGCCGCCGCCGGCACCGGCAACCTGCTGGAGCTCTCGATCGACGCGGCCCGGGCCAAGGCCACCGTGGGTGAGATCTCCGACGCGCTGGAGGCGGTCTACGGTCGGCACAGCGCGACGATCCGGACCATCTCCGGGGTCTACCGCGAGGAGGCCGGCACCGTGGACGTCATCGAGCAGACCCGCGCCGCCGCCGACGCCTTCGAGGAGGCGCAGGGCCGGCGGCCGCGGATCCTGATGGCGAAGATGGGCCAGGACGGGCACGACCGGGGGCAGAAGGTGCTGGCCACGGCGTTCGCCGACCTCGGCTTCGACGTCGACGTGGGCCCGCTGTTCCAGACCCCGGCCGAGGTCGCGCGGCAGGCGGTCGAGGCCGACGTGCACGTGGTCGGCGTCAACTCGCTGGCCGCCGGGCACCTCACGCTGGTGCCGCAGCTGCGCGACGAGCTGGCCGCGCAGGGCCGTCCCGACATCATGATCGTGGTCGGCGGGGTGATCCCGCCGCAGGACTTCGCGGCGCTGCGGTCGGCCGGCGCGGCCGCGATCTTCCCGCCCGGCACGGTCATCGCCGAGGCCGCGCTCGACCTGCTCGGCACCCTCACCGACCAGCTGACCCGTGCGGGTGGCTGACCTCGCGGCCGGAGTCCGCTCGGGCGACCGGGCCGCGGTGGCGCGGGCCATCACGCTGGTCGAGTCCCGCCGGGCCGACCACCGGGCGCAGGCCCAGGAGCTGCTGGTCTCGCTGCTGCCGGACACCGGGTCGGCCCAGCGGGTCGGCGTCACCGGGGTGCCGGGGGTGGGCAAGTCCACGTTCATCGACCAGCTCGGGGTGGACCTGATCGCGGCCGGGCACCGGGTCGCGGTGCTGGCCGTCGACCCGTCCTCGGGCCGTACGGGCGGGTCGATCCTGGGGGACAAGACGCGGATGACGCGGCTGGCGGCGGCGCCGGACGCGTTCGTGCGGCCGTCGCCGTCGGCCGGGACGCTGGGCGGGGTGGCCCGGGCGACCCGGGAGACCATGCTGGTGATGGAGGCGGCCGGCTACGACGTGGTGCTGGTGGAGACCGTCGGCGTCGGCCAGAGCGAATACGTCGTGGCCTCGATGGTCGACACGTTCCTGTTCCTGACCCTGGCCCGGACCGGCGACCAGCTGCAGGGCATGAAGCGCGGCATCCTGGAGCTGGCCGACGTGATCGCGGTGAACAAGGCCGACGGCGAGCACGCGCTCGACTCGCGCAAGGCCGCCCGGGAGCTGTCCGGGGCGCTGCGGATGCTGCACGGGTCGCCGGAGGAGTGGCAGGCGCCGGTGGTGACCTGCTCGGCGCTCACCGACGACGGGCTGGACGACGTGTGGCGGCACGTGCAGCGGCACCGGGAGTGGATGGACTCCCGCGGCGCGCTCACGGCCAAGCGGCAGCGCCAGCTGGTCGACTGGACCCGGGCCATGGTCCGGGACCGGCTGCTCGGCCGGCTGGAGACGGCGTCGGTCCGGCCGGTCGTGCAGGACGCCGAGG
>DATINN010000175.1:0-2893 GCA_035474175.1 Mycobacteriales bacterium
CGCGCACTGCAAGATGACCGCGGTCTACACCAACAAGGCCCCGGGCGGCGTCGCGTACGCCTGCTCCTTCCGGATCACCGAGGCCGTCTACCTGATCGAGCGGCTCGTCGACTGCCTCGCGTACGACCTGGAGATGGACTCGGTCGAGCTGCGGTTGAAGAACCTGCTGCGGCCGGAGCAGTTCCCGTACACGTCGAAGACGGGGTGGGTCTACGACTCCGGCAACTACGAACCGACGCTGCGCGAGGCCATGCGCATCGCCGGGTATGAGGACCTGCGCCGGGAGCAGGCCGAGAAGCGGGCCCGCGGCGAGCTGATGGGGATCGGCGTCGCGTTCTTCACCGAGGCCGTCGGGGCCGGGCCCCGCAAGGACATGGACATCCTCGGCCTGGGCATGGCCGACGGGGCCGAGCTGCGGGTGCACCCGACCGGCAAGGCCGTGGTCCGGGTGTCCTGCATGAGCCAGGGCCAGGGCCACGAGACGACGTTCGCGCAGATCATCGCGGAGGAGATCGGCATCCCGCCGGCCGACATCCTGGTCGTCAACGGCGACACCGACCAGACCCCGTTCGGGCTCGGCACGTACGGCAGCCGCTCGACGCCGGTGTCCGGGGCCGCGGCCGCGCTGGTCGCCCGCAAGGTCCGGGACAAGGCCCGCATCATCGCCTCCGGGATGCTGGAGGTCTCGGTCGCGGACCTGGAGTGGGACAAGGGTTCCTTCCACGTCAGCGGCGACCCCTCGAAGTCCGTGACCATCCAGGACATCGCGATGAAGGCGCACGGGGCGGGCGACCTGCCCGAGGGCGTCGAGGGCGGGCTGGAAGCCCAGATCTGCTACAACCCGTCCAACCTGACCTACCCGCACGGGGCGTACATCTGCGTGGTGGACGTCGACCCGGGCACGGCCGTGGTGAAGGTGCGGCGGTTCATCGCGGTCGACGACTGCGGCACCCGGATCAACCCGATGATCATCGAGGGCCAGGTCCACGGTGGACTGACCGACGGCGTCGGCATGGCGCTGATGGAGAGGATCTCCTTCGACGAGGACGGCAACTGCCTCGGCGGGTCCCTGATGGACTACCTGATCCCGACGGCGCTGGAGGTGCCGGACTGGGAGACCGGCTTCACCGTCACGCCGTCGCCGCACCACCCGATCGGGGCCAAGGGCGTCGGCGAGTCGGCCACGGTCGGGTCGCCGCCGGCGATCGTCAACGCGGTGCTCGACGCGCTCAAGCCGTACGGGGTGCGGCACGCCGACATGCCGCTCACGCCGTCCCGGGTCTGGGAGGCCATGCAGGGCAACTCCCAGCCGCCGATCTAGGGGAGCGGGCATGAGCCAGGGGATCACGGCCCGGGTGCAGGAGCTGGCGGCCGGGCGGGTGCCGTTCGTGCACGCGACGGTCGTCCGGGCCCAGGTGCCGTCCTCGGCCCGGCCCGGCGACGCCGCCGTCGTGCTCATGGACGGCACGATCGAGGGCTTCGTCGGCGGGCAGTGCGCCGAGACGTCCGTACGGACCGCGGCCCTGGGCGCGCTGCGCCGCAACGAGACGGTGCTGCTGCGGGTGCTGCCGGACGACGCGGCCCCGTTCCCGGACTCGCCGGGCGCGCAGGTGGTGGTCAACACCTGCCTGTCCGGCGGGGCGCTGGAGATCTTCCTGCGGCCGATGCTGCCGCCGCCGCTGATCGAGGTCGTCGGCCGGACCCCGGTGGCGGACGCGCTGGTCGCGATCGCCGGCCTGCTCGACTACGCGACCGCGCGGTCGCTGCCCGGGGCCGGCCCGGACAATGCGGCCGCGGTGGTGGTGGCCAGCCACGGGCGGGACGAGCACGAGGCGATCCGGGCCGCGCTGGCGGCCGGGGTGCCCTACATCGCCCTGGTCGCGAGCCGCAAGCGCGGCGCGGCCGTGCTGGACGAGCTCGACCTGACCCCGGAGCAGCGGTCCCGGGTCAGCACGCCGGCCGGGCTGGACATCGGCGCCCGGACCGCACCGGAGGTGGCGCTGTCGATCCTGGCCGAGGTGATCCGGTCGGTGCGGGCCGGGGACCCGCCGGTGCTGCCGGCGCCGGGGCCGCGGACCGCGATCGACCCGGTCTGCGGGATGACCGTGACCGTGCTGCCCGACACTCCACACGCGACGGTCGACGGGGTCGACGTGTGGTTCTGCAACCCGGGCTGCCGGGACCACTTCACGGCCGGCCGGTGAGCGACCTCCCGGCCGACGCGGCCGAGGTCCGGCGGCGGCTGGACGACGTCGGCTACCTGGTCGACGACGGGACGGCGACCGCGGTCCACCTGGCACTGGCGCTGGGGCGCCCGCTGCTGCTGGAGGGCGAGCCCGGGGTGGGCAAGACCGCGGCGGCCAAGGCGGTCGCGGCGATGCTGGACACCACGCTGATCCGGCTGCAGTGCTACGAGGGCCTGACCGTCGGCGAGTCCCTGTACGAGTGGAACCACCAGCGCCAGCTGCTGGCCATCCGGCTGGCCGAGGCCTCGCACGAGGCGCTGCGCGACGCCGACCTGTTCACCACCGCGTTCCTGCTCGAACGGCCGATCCTGCAGGCGGTCCGGCATGCCGGGCCGCGGCCGCCGGTGCTGCTGATCGACGAGATCGACCGGGCCGACGACGAGTTCGAGGCGCTGCTGTTCGAGTTCCTGGGCGAGTCGGCGGTGACGATCCCGGAGATCGGCACGTTCACCGCGGCCCGGCCGCCGGTCGTGGTGCTGACCTCCAACCGCAGCCGCGAGCTGCACGACGCGCTGCGCCGGCGCTGCCTCTACCACTGGATCGACTACCCGTCGCCGGGACGGGCGGCGGACATCCTGCGGCGCCGGGTCCCCGGTGCCCGGGAGCCGTTGCTGCGCACCGCATCCCAGTTCGTCGGCCGAGCCCGG
>DATINN010000176.1:0-7783 GCA_035474175.1 Mycobacteriales bacterium
TGACCCTGGCCGGCGTCTCGGCCCCGGTCCGGGTCGCCGTCGCCGTCTTCGCCCTGGCCTGGTCGCTGCGCACGACCACGCCCGCCTCCTGACCGCAGCGCCCGTCTACTGATCCGCGCCCGTCTACCGATCCGCGCCCGGCGCACGGCGAAGCCGCGCGGCGCAGCGGCCGTCCGCGGCCCGGCTGGTCGTGGGAAAGAGGGTGTGCGAGGGCCGGGAACCCGCTGCTGCGGGTTCCCGTACCCCCACCGTCCACACCACGGCAAGGTGCGGGCCGGAACGGGAGCGGACCGGAGGAACCTTCGGACCGGCCGGTGGGCCGCCGGATGCGGACACCTGCACCGTTGTCTACTGGCCCCCCGTGCTCCTCCCACGTTCCTCGGTGGCGATCCCCCACCACCGAGCCTCAGCGACCGGTCCGGCGCATCCCCGCGTTCGCGCCCGCGCTCGGACCTGGTTACCGGAGCCATCCGGATGGCCCGCCGCGGTTGCGAGCACCGACGCTGGATGCGTAGGCCGGTCACTCCCCGACGTGTGACCGGCGAACGATAGCGGCCCCCGCTCGACCCCTGTCAATATTGCGCTGACCTGCGGTTTCCTCGGAATTTGCAGGTAGCGGCGACGACCGCCGCGAGGGTCAGAACGGGCCCGACGGCGTGTCAATGGCGGACACGCCGAGGAAAGATTTTTCACCCGGTCAGGGGACTCAGGCGGTCCAGATCGTCCGCCCGCCCGCGACCGTACGGAGGCAGGCCGGCAGGTCCCCGTCCAGGGCCGGGAACCGGTCGGTGTCCCACACCGCGAGGTGCGCCGGCGCGCCCGGGACCAGCGTGCCCCCGGCCCGGTTGGCCGCCGCCCAGCCGCCGGCGGTGTGGGCCGCGAACGCCGCCGCCGGCGACAGCCGGGACGCCGGCGCGTGGTGGTGCACCGCCGCCCGCACGCCCTCCCACGGCGCCAGCGGCGTCACCGGCGCGTCCGACCCGAACGCCAGCACCATCCCGGCCGCGGCCAGCCGGGCCAGCGGGTTGGACGCCAGCGACCGGGCCTCCCCCAGCCGGTCGGTGTAGAGCCCGGCCGACCCGCCCCACAGCTCGTCGAAGGCCGGCTGCACGCTGGCCACCACCCCCAGCCGGCCCAGCGCCTCGGCCGCGCCGGCGGGCACCAGCTCCAGGTGCTCGACCCGGTGCCCGGCGGCCCGGAACGCCGCGTCCCCGACGTCGCCCGCCGCGAGGGCCATCCCCTCGGCGACCGCCCCGACGGCGGTGTCGCCGATCGCGTGGAAGCCGGCCTGCAGCCCGGCCCGGGTGCAGAGCACGACGTGCTCCCGGACCTGCGCCACCGACAGGTACTGGTGCCCGCGCGAGCCCGGCGCGTCGGCGTAGTCGTCGGAGAAGCAGGCCGTGTGCGACCCGATGGACCCGTCCGCGAACAGGTCGCCGGCCGCGCCCAGCGCGCCCACGGCCAGGGCGGTGTCCACCCCGGACGGCCCCGGCTCCCCCCAGTACGGGACGACGGTGGGCTGGGGCTCGTCGGCGGCCAGCGCGACCAGCGCCTGCAGGTCGTCGGTGCCGGACAGGTCCGGGCCGGCCAGCTCGTGGATCGCGCCGATGCCCAGCGACGCGGCCCGGCGCAGGGTGGCCCGCTGGGCGTCGCGGCGCTGGCCCGCGGTCATGGTGTCCCGGGCGGCCCGGCGGACGGCGTGGTGCGCGTCCCGGGTCAGGTGCCCGGAGTCGGCCCAGCCCGGCAGGCCCCGGGCCGCGGGCACGGCCGCCAGCAGCGCCGAGGACACCACCGCGGAGTGCACGTCGACCCGGGACAGGTAGACGGCGGAGCCGTAGGAGGCCCGGTCCAGCTCGGCCGAGGTCGGCGGGCGCCGCTCGGGCCAGCGCGTCTCGTCCCAGCCGTGCCCGAGCAGCGGCCGCCCGCCGGACGCGCGGGCGGCCCGCTCGACCAGGTCCAGCGCCTGCCCCAGCGACGTGGTCGCGGTCAGGTCCAGGCCGAGCAGGGCCAGCCCGGTCGAGGTGGCGTGCACGTGCGCGTCCACGAACGCCGGGGTGAGCAGCGCGCCGCGCAGCTCCACGGTCTCGTCGGCGTCCCCGGCCGCCGCGGCGTCGCCCACCCAGGCGATCTCGCCGTCGCGGACCAGCAGCGCGCTCGCCCCGCCCGGCCCGTGCACCCGGGCGTCGCGGTAGAGGGTGGTCGTCATGGTGCCAGTGTGCCGGGGCGCACCTTCTCCTGTGCTGAGTACGCAACGCCGGAGGTCTTGCGGTCCGCAGCCTGTCTGACCGGACGGCTTCCGGCTATCCTGGCGGGACGATCTCGTACGGGGAAGCCGAGGAGGGGACCATGGCAGAGCAGCCCTACCAGTACGACGCCCGGCCGCTGGCCGAGCCCGACCACCGCCGGCTGCCCGGCTTCCGGGACGTGACCGACGAGCAGTGGCGCGACGTCCAGTGGCAGCGGTCGCACTGCGTGAAGAACGCCAAGCAGCTGCGGGCGGTCTGGGGCGACCTCGTCGACGACCGGTTCTACACCGACCTGGAGCGCGACCAGGCCGAGCGCGCGACCATGTCGCTGCTGCTCCCGCCGCAGATGCTCAACACGATCGTGCCCGACCGGGTGCCGGACACCGACGGGGTCTACGCCGACCCGGTCCGCCGCTACATGCTGCCGGTGCTCTCCGACCGCGACCCGGAGTGGCCGTCGCACCCGCTGGCCACCCGCGACTCGCTGCACGAGCAGGAGATGTGGGCGGTCGAGGGGCTGACCCACCGCTACCCGACCAAGGTGCTGGCCGAGATCCTGCCCACCTGCCCGCAATACTGCGGGCACTGCACCCGGATGGACCTGGTCGGCAACTCCACCCCGCAGGTGGCGAAGCTGAAGTTCGCGGCCAAGCCGGTCGACCGGCTGGACGCGATGATCGACTACCTGCAGCGCAGCCCGGGCGTCCGGGACGTGGTCGTCTCCGGCGGCGACGTGGCCAACATGCCCTGGCCGCGGCTGGAGTCGTTCGTCTCCCGGGTGCTGGAGGTCGAGTCGATCCGGGACATCCGGCTGGCGACCAAGGCGCTGATGGGGATGCCGCAGCACTGGCTGCAGCCGGAGGTCCGCGAGGGCATGGCCCGGCTGGCCGGCACCGCCCGCAAGCGCGGGGTCAGCCTGGCCATCCACACCCACGTCAACGCGGCCCAGTCGGTCACCCCGCTGGTGGCCGAGGCCACGGCGGCGATGTTCGAGGCCGGCGTCCGGGACGTGCGCAACCAGGGCGTGCTGCTGCGCGGCACCAACGACTCCTCGGCCGCGCTGCTGGACCTGTGCTTCGCGCTGCTCGACGGGGCCCAGATCATGCCCTACTACTTCTACCTCTGCGACATGATCCCGGGCTCGGAGCACTGGCGGCTGGCGGTCTGGCAGGCGCAGGAGCTGCAGCACGCGATCATGGGCTACCTGCCCGGCTTCGCGACGCCGCGCATCGTCTGCGACGTCCCGTACGTGGGGAAGCGCTGGGTCCACCAGATCGACGAGTACGACCGCACCCACGGCGTGTCGTACTGGACGAAGAACTACACGACCGCGCTGGACCGGTCCGACCCGGAGGCGCTGCAGCGGCGCTTCCCGTACCACGACCCGATCCGGACGCTGCCGCCCGAGGGGCGCGAGTGGTGGCGCAACGAGGCCACCCCGGCGCCCAACTTCGCCGAGGTGCACGCCTGACCCCGGCTTTACCGCGATTGCGCGGCACGGCAGGCTTGGGCGACCTCGGTCACCCAAGGAGATCAGCCCAGCCATGTCCCGGTTCCGCGCCGTCCTGCTGGCGGTGCTCTGCCTCGCGCCGCTGACGGCGTGCGGCGGCGGTGACCGGGGCGTGGTCCTGCACTGGTACGTCAAGGAGGACAGCTCCGGCGCGTACCGGCAGGCCGCGCAGCGCTGCGCCGACTCCTCGGCCGGGCGCTACCGGATCCGGGTCGAGTCGCTGCCGCAGACCACGGACACCCAGCGCGAGCTGCTGGTGCGGCGGCTGGCCGCCCGCGACCGCACGGTCGACATCATGGGCATGGACGTGATCTGGACGGCCGAGTTCGCCGAGGCCGGCTGGCTGCGGCCGTGGACGGGCGCGCAGGCGGCCCAGGTCTCGGCGGGCGTGCTGGCCGGGCCGCTGGCCACCGCCCGCTACCAGGGCCGGCTGTGGGCGGCGCCGTTCACCAGCAACACCGAGCTGCTCTGGTATCGCCGGTCGCAGACCCCCGACCCGCCCACCACCTGGGACCAGCTGCTGGCCCAGGCGGCGGCGCTGCCCCGCGGCCACAACGAGGTCGCCGTGCAGGGCGGCCGGTACGAGGGCTACACGGTCTGGGTCAACGCGCTGCTGGCCTCGGCCGGCGCCCAGCTGGTCGCCGACGCCGACCGGCCCGACCGGGCCCGGGCCGCGCTGGCCGACGCCCCGGCCCGGCAGGCGCTGGCCGTCATCCGCCGGGTGGCCACCTCCCCCGTGGCCGCCGCCGGGCTGTCGGTGGACACCGAGGTCGAGACGGAGACGGCGATGCTGTCCGGGCGGGCCGCGTTCTCGCTCAACTACGCCTCGCTCTACGCCGCCGTCCGCGAGCAGCAGCCCGCGCAGCTGGCCGACCTCGGCTGGACCCGCTACCCGCAGGTCGTGCCGGGCCGGCCGAGCCGGCCGCCGCTGGGCGGGATCAACCTCGGCATCAGTGCCTACTCGCCGCACCCGGCGCAGGCCTTCGACGCCGCCGCCTGCCTGCGCTCGGCCACCAGCCAGCAGCTGGCCGCGACCCGGGGCGGGATCCCGCCCACGATCTCCGCCGTGTACGACGACCCGGCCGTGGTGCGCGAGTTCCCGTTCGCGGCGCTGATGCGGCTGTGCATCGAGCAGGCGGCGCCGCGGCCGGCGACACCGGCGTACAGCGACGTGTCGCTGGCGGTGCAGCAGGTGCTGCACCCCCCGGCCTCGGTGAACCCGGACCGGGACGTGCCGGAGCTGCGGCGCACCATCGACGCCGCCCTCGCCTCGAAGGCCCTGCTGTGAGCCGGGAGGGTCCGGCGGGCGCGGCGGGGGCCGGGCCGTGAGCCAGCAGACCGAGCGGGGGGCGACGGTCTGGGTGGCACCGCCGCGCAGGCCGGGTCCGCGCCGCAAGCGCCGCTCGCAGGCCGGGCACCGCACGGCCTGGCTGCTGACCGCGCCCGCGGTGCTGACCATGCTCGCGGTCGCCGCGTACCCGGTCGGCTACGCCCTCTGGCTCTCCCTGCACCGCTACGACCTGCGCTTTCCCGACCAGCGCGGGTTCGTCGGGCTGGGCAACTACGCGGCCGTGCTGACCGCGCCGGTGTTCTGGACCGACCTCGCCGCCACCGCCGTGATCACCGCCGTCGCGGTCACCGCCGAGATGGTCCTCGGCTTCGTCATCGCGCTGACCCTGCGCCGCGGGCTGGCCGGGCGGCGGGCCGTGCACACCGCCCTGCTCCTGCCGTACGGGATCATCACGGTGGTGGCCGCCTTCGCCTGGCAGTACGCGGCGACGCCGGACCTGTCGTTCTTCTCCGACCGGGCGTGGCTGGGCCAGCGCTGGTCGTCCTTCGCGGTGGTGATCGCGACCGAGGTGTGGAAGACGACGCCGTTCGTGGCGCTGCTCCTGCTGGCCGGGCTGGCCGCCCTGCCGGAGGAGCTGCTGGACACCGCCCAGCTGGACGGGGCCAGTGGCTGGCAGCGCTTCACCCGGGTGCTGCTGCCCGGGATCCGGCCGGTGCTGCTGGTCGTGCTGCTCTACCGGACGCTGGACTCGATCCGCGTCTTCGACACCGTCTTCATCCAGACCCGCGGCGCCAACGGGACCGAGACGCTGTCGCTGCTCGCGTACGACCAGCTGGCCAGCCGGCTCAACCTGGGGCTGGGCTCGGCGGTGTCGGTGCTGCTGTTCGCGCTGAGCGCGGCGGTCGCGCTGAGCTTCGTCTGGTTCTTCCGCGCCGACCTGCGCGAGCTGTCCCGGGGCGGCCGCTGATGCGCCGCCTCGGCCGGTACGCCGGCTCCCTGGTCGTGCTCGTCGCCGCGGGGCTGCCGGTGGCCTGGATCCTGTCGCTGTCGCTGAAGTCGCCCGCGACCGTGACCGACAAGCGGCTGTGGCCCAGCGACCCGACGCTGGAGAACTACCGCAGCATCTTCGGCTCCGCGCTGTTCACCCGGGCGCTGGTCAACTCGGTCGGGATCGGGCTGCTCAGCACCGCGCTGGCCGTCGCCCTGGCCACCCCGGCCGCGTACGCGCTGACCCGGCTGAGCTTCCGCGGCAAGGCCCTGGTCCTGCCGCTCACGCTGGCGGTCGCCGTGTTCCCGCCGGTCGCGATCGTGGGGCCGCTGTTCGACCTGTGGCGGACGCTGCGGCTCTACGACACCTGGCCCGGGCTGGTCATCCCGTACCTGTCCTTCGCGCTGCCGCTGGCCATGTGGACGCTGACCGCGTTCTTCCGCGGGCTGCCGTGGGAGCTGGAGCAGGCCGCGCAGGCGGACGGGGCCACGCCGCTGCAGGCGTTCCGGCGGGTGGTGGTGCCGCTGGCCCGCCCGGGCGTGCTGACCGCGGCGATCCTGGTGTTCTTCTTCGCCTGGAACGACTTCGTCTTCGCGATCTCGCTGACCTCCTCCGACCGGTCCCGCACGGTCCCGGCCGCGCTGGCGTTCTTCCCCGGCGACGAGCGGATCCGGCAGCCGGTCGGCAGCATCGCCGCGGCCGCCGTCGTGGTCACCGTGCCGGTGCTGGTCGCGGTGCTGGTCTTCCAGCGCCGCCTGGTCGCCGGGCTGACCGCGGGCGTGGTGAAGGGGTGAGCCGACGAGGGAGTGAGCATCGCAGGGCCCCCGGGCGGTGGCTCGCCTCGCGGCCGCCCGAGGAGCGGAGCGACCGACGAGGCGAGCAAAGGACAGCACCGTGACCCGGGTCGAGCTGGACCGGCTGACCGCCTGCGGCGCCGACGGGCGCGCGGCCGTGCTGCACGACGTCTCGCTGGACGTCGCCGACGGCGAGCTGGTCGCGGTGGTCGGCGGCTCCGGGTCGGGCAAGAGCACGCTGCTGCGGGCGCTGATCGGGCTGGCCGACGTGCCGTCCGGGACGCTGCGGCTGGACGGCGAGCCGGCCACCGACTGGGCCCCGGCCGAGCGGGACCTGGCCATGGTCTTCCAGGACCACGCGCCCTACCCGCACCTGCGGGTGCGCGACAACCTGGCCCTGCCGCTGCGGCTGGCCGGCGTGCCCGGCGGGGTGATCGCCCGGCAGGTCGCCGCGGTGGCCGACACGCTCGGGCTGTCGGTGCACCTGGACCGGTGGCCGAGCCAGCTCTCCGGCGGGCAGCGGCAGCGGGTCGCGGTCGGGCGGGTGCTGATCCGGCCCGCGCCCGGGGCGTACCTGCTGGACGAGCCGCTGTCGGCCGACCCGGCCCTGCGGACCCGGCTGCGCGGTCTGCTCGGCGGCCGGACCACGCTGTGGGCCACCCCGGAGGTGGCCGAGGCGGCGGCCGTCGGCGACCGGGTCGCGGTGCTGCGGGACGGCCGGCTGATCCAGGTCGGCACCCCGCAGCAGCTGGCCGAGCGGCCCACCAGCCTGGACGTGGCCGCGATGGCCCCGCTGAACGTGCTGCGCGGCACCATCGCCGACGGCGCGCTGCGGCTGCCGATCGGGACCCTGCCGGTGGACCGGCCGGCCGGCGAGGTGCTGGTCGGGATCCGGCCCGCGGACCTGACCGAGCGCGGGGACGGGGTGCGGATCCCGCTGCTGGTCGGCGACGG
>DATINN010000177.1:0-4524 GCA_035474175.1 Mycobacteriales bacterium
GGGTACGCCGGGTGGCAGAAGGCGGTGCAGCGCACACTGGACTGGGTGGAGGTCGACTGACTGCCTTCCTAGGAGGAAACCTGTGGGAACCGCCGTCGCACTGTCGCCGCAGTCCCGCGCCGAGGCGCTGGACCGGATGGCGTCGACCGAACTGGACGTGCTCGTCATCGGTGCCGGGGTCGTCGGCGCGGGTTCCGCACTGGACGCCGCCACCCGCGGGCTGACGGTCGGGCTGGTCGACGGCCGCGACATGGCCAGCGGCACGTCCAGCCGGTCCAGCAAGCTGCTGCACGGCGGTCTGCGCTACCTGGAGATGCTCGACTTCGGGCTGGTGCACGAGGCGTTGCGGGAGCGCGGGCTCATCATCGGTGAGCTCGCGCCCCACCTCGCCCGGGCCCTGCCGTTCCTCTACCCGCTGCAGCACCGGTTCTGGGAACGGCCGTACGTGGGGTCCGGCATCCTGATCTACGACGCGATGGCGCTGGCCTCGCCGGCCGGGGTCCGGGGCCGGCTGCCGCACCACAAGCACCTGACCCGGCGGGGGGCCATGCGGATCGCCCCGTCGCTGCGCAAGGACTCGCTCGTCGGCGCGATCCGCTACTCCGACGAGCAGGTCGACGACGCCCGGCACACGATGAACATCGCCCGGACCGCGGCCCACTTCGGCGCTCTGGTCGCGACCCGGTCCCGGGTGGTCGGCTTCCTGCGCGAGGGCGAGCGGGTCACCGGCGCGCTCGTCCGCGACCTGGAGAGCGACCGCTCGATCGAGGTCCGGGCCCGGCAGGTCATCAACGCCACCGGCGTCTGGACCGACGAGACCCAGGCGCTGGTCGCCTCCCGCGGCCAGTTCCACGTCCGGGCGTCCAAGGGCGTGCACCTGGTCGTGCCCAAGGACCGGCTCCACTCGGACGCCGCGCTCATCCTTCGTACGGAGAAGAGCGTGCTGTTCGTCATCCCGTGGGGCCGGCACTGGATCATCGGCACCACCGACACCGACTGGGAGCTGGACAAGGCCCACCCGGCCGCGACCGCGGCCGACATCGACTACATCCTCGACCACGTCAACTCCGTGCTCACCACCCCGCTGACCACCGAGGACGTCGAGGGCGTGTACGCGGGGCTGCGGCCGCTGCTGTCCGGCGAGTCCGAGGCGACCTCGAAGCTGTCCCGCGAGCACATGGTCGCGCACGCGGCGCCCGGGCTGGTCGTGGTCGCGGGCGGCAAGTACACGACGTACCGGGTGATGGCGAAGGACGCCGTCGACGCGGTCGCGCACGCGCTGGACGAGAAGGTGCCCGAGTGCGTCACCGACCGGGTGCCGCTGGTCGGGGCCGAGGGCTACGCCGCCGCCTGGAACCGGCGGCAGCTGATCGCCCAGTCCTCCGGCCTGCACGTGGCCCGGATCGAGCACCTGCTGGGCCGGTACGGGACGCTGCTGGACGAGCTGCTGGAGATGATCGAGGCCGACCCGACGCTGGCCGAGCCGCTGCAGGGCGCGGAGGACTACCTGCGCGTCGAGGTGGTGTACGCGGCCTCGCACGAGGGCGCCCGGCACCTGGACGACCTGCTGGCCCGGCGGACCCGGATCTCCATCGAGACCTGGGACCGGGGGGCGCGGGCGGCGCAGTCCGCGGCCGACCTGATGGCCGGCGTGCTGGGCTGGGACGAGGCCCAGAAGGAGAAGGAGATCACCGCCTACCGGGCCCGGGTCGAGGCGGAGATCAAGTCCCAGCACGAGCCCGACGACGAGACCGCCGACGCGGTCCGGCTGGCCGCCCCGGAGATCGTCCCGCTGGACAGCTGAGTACCGTGCCCCGGTGACCGCTGTGCCGGCTGACCGGCGAAACGACCAACGCACCTTCGATCGCGTCGTCCTGATCTTCAACCCGCAGAGCACGGGCGACGCCGAGGAGAAGGCGACCGAGCTGCGCGACGAGCTCGCCTCGCGGGTGCCCGACCTGCCGGTCTCGCTGGAGCCGACCGAGCGGGCCGGGCACGCGCGCGAGCTGGCCCGGGAGGCGGCCGCGTCCGGGGCGCCGCTGGTCGTCTCGGTCAGCGGCGACGGCGGCTACAGCGAGGTCGTCGACGGGCTGATGCAGGCCGGCAACGACCGGGTGGTGGCCGCGGTGCTGGCCGCCGGCAACGCCAACGACCACCGCCGGGCCACCGGGGAGCGGCCGCTGGCCGACGCCATCGCCGAGGGCGGCGAGGCGGCCCGGATGGACCTGCTCAAGCTGACCAGCGGCACCGACGTGCAGTTCGCGCACTCCTACATCGGGCTCGGGCTGACCCCGGTCGTCGCGATCGACCTGGAGAAGGGCAGCAAGGGCTCCCTGAAGGAGATCGTCTCGGTCGTCCGGACGTTCGCCCGGTTCCGGCCGTTCGCGCTGGACCTGGAGGACGGCAGCCGGGCGCGGCTGGACAGCCTGGTCTTCGCCAACATCGACCAGATGGCCAAGTTCGCCACGCTCAGCTCCGACGGCGACCCCGACGACGGCGTCTTCGAGGTGATCACGATCCCGCACAGCGCGAAGTGGAAGGTGCTGCTCACGGCGCTGCGCGCGGCCACCCGCGGGCTCGGCCCGCAGCCGTCCACCCGCTCCTACCGCTTCCGCACCGTCGACCCGACCCCGCTGCAGGTCGACGGCGAGGTCATCGAGGTCGCCGCCGGCACCGACGTCGCCGTCGAGATGGCCGCCGGCGCCCTGCAGGAGCTGCGCTAGGGACCGGGTGTGGTCAGGGCAGCTGCTGCCAGGCCGGCGTCCAGCCGGTGACCGCCGTCCCGTCGGTGGCGGTCTTGCGGTAGAGGCGGTTGGTGAAACCGACGACGAACACCTCGAGGGCGTTGCCGTTGACCGTCACCGTGGGAGCGGAGGCGAGGCCGCCGCCGATGTTCGTCCAGGCGCTCCACGAGGTCGCGTCGGCGTTGCTGACCGAGACGTAGCCGTTCATGCCGCCACCGCGGACCACCGCCACCAGGCGGCTGCCGTCCGCCGTGGGCGACAGCGCGACGTCGGAGTTGATGCCGCCGCCGATCCGATGCCAGGACGTGGACCACACGCCGGCCGGAGTCCGGGTCTTCACGTAGAACGCGTGGTCGGTGCCGATGCATCCGACGGCGAGCACACCCGCGGCGGTGGCGGCGACCCCCGGGGCGACCGGGTCGAGCAGGCCGCCGAGGGACTGCCAGGCGGGAGTCCACTGGCCACCGACCCGCTGCCTGAGGTACGCCTGGCCGTTGCCGCCGCGGATCACCACGCTCACCACCCCGTCCGGCCCGGTGGCGACACCCGCCTTCGACGTGGCGATCCCGTTGAGGCTGGACCAGCCGGTGGCCGGACCCGGATCGGGGACCGTCTGGCGGTAGACCCAGTTGTTGGTCCCGATGGCCGTCGCCACCAGGCTGGCCGGACCGTCGGCCGCTGCCGCCGGGCCGCCGGTGACGGGGCCGCCGAGCCCCGTCCACCCGCTCCAGACGGAGCCGCGCAGCGTCCGGCCGGCGACGGTGCCGGTGCCGTCCCGCACGAGCAGGTGCAGCCCCGCGGCCGTGGTCGCGGCGGCCGGCGCGGAGGCGGCGCCGGTCCGGCCCAGCAGGTCGACGAACCGGTAGCCGTGCGCGCTGTAGTACTCGATGATCCGCGGCAGGGCGGTCACGGTGGCCGGGATGCCCGCGGGCGGGTTGTGCATGAGCACCACCGGGTGCGCCTGGCTGCCACCGGCGATGGCCCGCGAGACGATCCGGTCCACCCAGCTGGTGGCGGTGGACGTGCCGGCCTTCCAGTCCTCGGTGTCCACCGACCAGTTCCAGACCGTCATGCGGCGCTGCTGCGCGACGGCCAGGGTGGTGCTGTCGTACTCGCCGTACGGCGGCCGGAACAGGCAGGGCGCGACCGCCACCAGGTTCTTCTGCTCCGTGCTGGCGCGGTCCATCTCGCTCGCCTGGCCGGACGCGGTCAGCGTCGGCAGCTCGGGGTGGTCCCAGGTGTGATTGCCCACGGCATAGCCGGCGGTGACTTCCGAGCGGACCAGGGTCGGGCGGACGGTCGAGTTGAGCCCGATGTTGAAGAACGTCGCCGGCACGTTGTACCGCTGCAGGATCGTCAGGATCGCCTGGGTGGTCACGCCGGGACCGTCGTCGAAGGTGAGAGCGACGGTCCGGGCCGCCCCGGTCGTCGCGGGGGCGAAGCTGTGCACCCCGGGAGAGGACGCCGGGCAGGGCGTCGCCAGGGCGGCGGCGGCCGCGGTCGGCGCGAGGCCGACGCTCCGGGGGTCCGCGGCCAGGACCTCGCTCGGCGGCCACGGGCCCTCCGGCAGCGACCGCTGCGATGCCGGCTGCGGCGATGCCGGCCGCGGGGTCGGCTGCGGCGCGGCCTGGGCCGGTCCGATGGCGGCGGCCAGCAGCACGGGCACCGACCCGAGCACCACGGCCACGCGGACGCGAGTCGACGACATGTCCCTCACCCCTTGGGCGCGGGCACGGCACCTGCCGCGGGGTGGCGGGTGGCGAATGCCCGGCAGCTCATC
>DATINN010000178.1:0-8059 GCA_035474175.1 Mycobacteriales bacterium
GCCGCGTCGGTGTCGTCGCCGACCGCGATCCGGGCGCCGGTGCGGGCGGTGAGCACGGCGGTGATCTCGCGCGCGTGCACGGCCGAGCGCAGCCCGGCCAGCCCGAAGCCGGCGGCGGCCGCGCCGACGTCGGTGACGACCGTGGCCAGCCGGTCGAGCGCGTCGGCGTGCAGCAGCACGTTGATCGGCCCGAGGTCGCGCCGCTCGACGACCTGCCCGCCCTCGACCACGACGGCCCGGCTCCCGGTCCCGCCGGCGTCGACCCCGACCGCGATCATCGCAAGCCCCCTGGCCAGCGCGTACTACTCCGAGCGGTAATTACCACTCCGAGTGGTACGCGCCCGGATGCCTTACCCATCCCCGCCGCCGAGAAGGATGTCGGCGGCGGCCCGGGCGCTGGCGGCCGAGGCGCCGCCGGTCGCGATCCAGCCGGCCGCGGGCGGCACCGGCCCGGGCAGTCCCATCTCGACCACGACCGCCCCCGGGTACGCGGCCAGCAGCCCGTCGACGGCGGCACCGACCCAGCCGACCCGGGTCGCGTCCCGGGCGACGACCACGACCGGCCGCCCGGCCGGCAGCGCCGGCACGGGCTCGCCGGGGCCGACCCGCAGCTCGGTGGCGCCCGGCAGCAGCCCGCCCAGCCCCCAGGGGGTGTAGCCGACCGCGATGGTCGGCGCCGGGTCCAGCCGCACCACCACCGGCGCCCCGGCCGGCAGCCGCGGGGACCCGGCCACCCGCAGCGCCCGCCGCGCCGCCTCCAGACCGAGCGCGTCCAGCTCGCCCGCCCCACCCGCGCCCGGCCCGCCCTGGCCTGGACCGCCCGGGAAGCGCCCGGCCAGCTTCTGGACCCGCCCGGCCGCCTCGGCCAGCCGGTCCTCGGGCAGCCGCCCGTCCCGGACCGCGGCGACGATCGCGTCGCGGGCCGCGTCCGCGACCGGCTCCCCGGCCTCGTCCCCGCCCAGGCAGAGCGCGTCCACGCCGGCCAGGAGCGCCAGCACCGCGCCCGCGCCGATGCCGACGGTGCCGGCGATCGCGCCCATCTCCAGCGCGTCGGAGATGACCACCCCGTCGAAGCCGAGGTCGCCCCGCAGCAGCCCGGCGATCAGCGCCGGGTTGAGCGTGGCCGGCTGCGGCCCGAAGCCGGGCACCAGCAGGTGCCCGGTCATCACCGTCGCCACCCCGGCCGCCACCGCCGCCCGGAACGGCGCCAGCGCCCCGTCCAGGTCCGGCCCGACCGTGGGCACCCCGACGTGCGAGTCGACGGTGGTGTCGCCGTGCCCGGGGAAGTGCTTGGCGCAGGCGGCCACGCCGGCGGCCTGCGTGCCGTCGACGGCCGCGGCGACCTGCCGGGAGACCAGCTCCGGCGTCGCCCCGAACGAGCGCACCCCGATCACCGGGTTGTCCGGCGCGCTGTTCACGTCCGCGACCGGGCCGAGCGTCCAGGTGATCCCGGCCGCGGCCACCCGGGCCGCCAGCGCCGCCGACACCGACCGGGTCAGGCCGACGTCGTCGACGACGCCCAGCGCGTACGCACCGGGCACGGGTGAGCCGCGGCCGGCGAACAGCCGGGTGACGTCCCCGCCCTCCTCGTCGGTCGCGACCAGCACGTCGCCCCGCTCGGCCCGCAGCGCCGCGGTCAGCCCGGCCAGCTGCCCGGGCGAGGAGCAGTTGCGGCCGAACAGGATCACCCCGCCGAGCCCGCCCGCGACCCGCCGCCGGACCCAGTCCGGCGGCGCCGTCCCGGCGAACCCGGGGAACAGCACCGAGTCGGCCAGCGCCAGCAGGCTCATCCCTTGACCGCGCCCGCCGCCGCCCCGGTCGCGATCCGGCCCTGCAGCACCACCGCGAAGATCACGACCGGGATCGCGATCAGCGTGGAGCCGGCCATCAGGCCGCCCCAGTCGACGCCCTGCGCGGTCTTGAACGTGCCCAGCCACACCGGCAGCGTCTGGTTGCGCTGCTCCATCAGCGTCAGCGCGATGATGAACTCGTTCCAGGCCTGGATGAACGCGAACACCGCCGTCGCCACCAGCCCCGGCCCCATCAGCGGGAACGTGATCCGCCAGAACGCGCCCCAGCGGGAGGCGCCGTCGATCATCGCCGCCTCCTCCAGCTCCACCGGCAGCGCCGCCACGAACCCGCGCAGCGTCCAGACCGTGAACGGCAGCACGAAGGCCATGTACGTCGCGATCAGCACCGGCACGATGTTGAGCAGGTCGGCGTCGCGCAGGGTCAGGTACATCGGGATGACCAGCGCCTCCAGCGGCACCATCTGCACGACCAGGATCATCAGCAGGTACGTCCGGCGGCCCTTGAACCGGAACCGGGCCACCGCGGTCGCCGCCAGCAGCGCCACCAGCACCGCGAGCAGGGTCACCGAGCTGGACACGACCAGGCTGTTGCGCAGGAAGGTCCAGAACCCGGCGGCGTGCACCGCGGTCCGGAAGTTGTCCAGGGTGAACGTGCGCGGGAACAGCGACACGTCGAAGGTGCGGATGTCGCCGGCCGGCTTGAACGCCGTGGACACCATCCAGTAGACGGGGAACGCGAACAGCACGAACACGATCACCCCGACCACGTTCGCGGCGACCGTCCCCCGGCGGGAGCGCAAGGCCAGGCTGGTCACAGGTCCTCCTCGCCGACGCGGATCATGCTGCGGACGTACCAGACGGTCAGGAGCAGGGTGATCAGCACGCTGACCACCGCCGCGGCCGAGGCGACGCCGAACCGGCTCACCCCGAAGCCCTGCGTGTACGTGTAGAGGTTGAGCAGGAGCGTGGACCGGTCCGGGCCGCCGCGGGTGATCACGTACACCTGGGTGAAGACCTTGAGGTCCCAGATCACCGACAGCGAGGTCAGGATCAGGAACACCGGCTTGAGCATCGGCGCGGTGACGCTGCGGAACGCGCGCCAGGCGCCGGCGCCGTCGATCCGGGCCGCCTCCATGATCTCGTCCGGGATCGTGGTCAGCCCGGCGTACAGGGTCAGCGCGACGAACGGGATCGCCTGCCAGACCACGCACAGGATGATCACGCTGAACGCGGACAGCTGCGAGTTGAACCAGGGGTGCTGGCCCCAGTCCAGCGGCGTGAGCTTCGTGATGCCCCAGTCGACGACGCCGTACTGCTCGTCGAAGAGCCACTTGAACACCGTGGCCGCGCTGACCGGGGGAGTGGCCCAGGCCAGCAGCAGGCCGGCCGAGATCAGCAGCCGCATGCCCTTGCCGACCCGGCGCATGAGCAGCGAGACCAGCGTGCCGAGGGCGATGGTGAGCGCGACGCAGACCGCGGCGAAGACGATCGTGCGGATGGTGACCGACCAGAACTCGGCGTCGGTCAGGATCGTGCGGTAGTTGTCCAGGCCGGTCCAGACGGTCTGCCGGCGGATCAGCTGCCGCAGGTTCAGCTCCTGGAACGACGTCTTGACCAGGACGAACAGCGGGTAGCCGAGCAGCCCGAGCAGCAGCAGGATGCTCGGCAGGACCAGCCCGTACGGCAGGGCGCCGGCCTGGCTGCGGCGCCGGCCCGGGCGGACCGGGGCCTCGCCGGGGACGGCCGCGGTCGCCGGCACCGGTGGCACGGGTCCGCCTCCACCTGCCGCCACCGGCGGCACGGTCGCCGCCAGGTCGGCAGCCACCGCGGCCGGTCCGGCCGGCGTGTCGGCCGGGGGGTCGGGCTCTCTGGTGGTCGTACCGGCTGGGTCGGGGTTCACTCGTGCTCCTCCTCGTCCGGCGCCAACCGCGCAGACCCCGGACCGGGAGTGACCGGCCCGGGGTGGTGTGCCGGCCGCCCGACCCCGGCGGAGGGTCGGGCGGCCGACAGGCTAGGAGTTGAGGGTCTTGGTGATCGCGGCGCTGGCGTCCTTGGTCGCGTCGGCCACGCTCTTCTTGCCGCTGAAGATGTTCACCAGCATGTCCTGCAGGACCGTGCCACTCTCGACGTTGGCCCACTTCGGGGTCGTCGGGGTGGACCGGCTGTTCTTCGCGGCCGCGTCGAACACCGACAGCACCGCGTCCTTGGCGTGCAGGCTCAGCAGCGCGGTCGAGTTGGGGATCACGCCGCCGGTGGTGGCCAGGTCCGTCTGCGCCTTGGTCCCGGACAGGATCTTGACGTAGTCGTAGGCGAGGTCGCTGGCGTCGCTGCCCTCGGAGACGGCCAGGTTGGAGCCGCCCAGGAAGACCGGCGCGGTCTGGCCGGCGGTCTTGCTCGGCACCGCGAAGACGCCGATCTGGTTCTTCAGCGCCGGCTTGTTCTTGATCACGGTGCCGACCTTCCAGCCGGCGTCGATGATCATCGCGGCCTTGCCCTCGCCCAGCGGCACGGCCGGGTCGTTGTCGTTCTCGTTGCCGTTGACCGGCGCCTTGGAGTATTTGGTGACGATGTCCTTCAGCGCGGTCAGGCCGGCCTGCGACTGCGGGCTGTCCAGCGCGCCCTTCCACTGGCCGCCGTCCTGGGTGGCGACCTCGCCGCCCTCGTCCCAGATGAACGGCAGCGACGCGTACCAGTACTGCCCCGGGAAGTAGAGCGCGGAGAACTGCTTGTCCGAGCCGTACTGCGCCTGCAGCTTCTGCATCGCCGCGACGAAGCTCGCCCGGTCGGTCGGCAGCGTGGTGATGCCGGCCTTGGCGAACATGTCCTTGCGGTAGAGGACCGCGCGGTCACCGGCGTAGTAGGGGACGCCGTAGAGCTTGCCGTCCAGCGTCCCGGCGTCGGTCAGGCCCTGCAGCCAGCTGTCGCCGCCGAGCTCGGCCTTCTTGTCGGTCAGGTCGCGCAGGCCACCGGCGTCGGCGAACTTCGAGACCAGCGTGCTGCCGATCTCCAGCACGTCCGGCGGGTTGTTGCCGGCCAGCGCGGTCGTGGTCTTGTCCTGGATCCCGTCCCACTGCTGGATCTCGATGGTGACCTTGACGCCGGGGTGGGCCGCCGTGAACTGGTCGTTGACGGCCTTGATCACCGAGTCCGGCGCGGAGCCGTTCATCAGCCAGACCGTGATGTCCTTCGGCTGCGAGCCGCTGCCCGCCGCGGCCGTGTCGGTCGAGTCGCCGCTGCCACTTCCGCACGCGGCGGCGAACATCGCCACCGCCACGCCGGCGACGGCCGCCGTGCGCAATTTCCGATGCATTACGCGATCCTCCTGGTGCGACGAAGTGCGACGCCGGGGACTGGTCCGTACTGGTCCAGACCAGTGGTGGGAAGATGGCACAGGCGGCCGGACAGTGTCAAGGGCGGCCCGTACGGTGGGTTCATGACCTCGACGGACGCGCGCATCCTGCCGGATCACCTGGGCGAGCTCTTCCTCGGCGGGGCCTGGGTCCCGCCGGCCGGGTCGGACACACTGACCGTGGTCAACCCGACGACCGAGGAGCCGCTGGCGACCGTGCCGGCCGGGACGTTCGCCGACGTGGAACGGGCCGTGGCGGCCGCGCGGGAGGCGTTCGGGCCGTGGTCGGCGACCCCGGTGCGTGACCGGGCCGCGCTGCTGTCCGCGCTGGCCGACGGGCTCGAGGCCCGGGTGCCGCAGCTGGCCGGGCTGATCGCGCGCGAGGTCGGCTCGCCACTTCGTTTCGCAACTGCAACCCAAGCCGGGCTGCCGGTGGCCGTGCTGCGCTCCTACGCCGCGCTGCTGGCCGACTTCGCGTTCGAGGAGACGATCGGCAGCTCGCTGGTGCTGCGCGAGCCCATCGGCGTGGTCGGCGCGATCACGCCCTGGAACTACCCGCTGCACCAGGTCGTGGCCAAGGTCGCGGCCGCGCTGGCGGCCGGCTGCACGGTCGTGCTCAAGCCGAGCGAGGTGGCGCCGCTGTCGGCGTACGTGCTGGCGTCCGTCGCGGCGGAGGTCGGGCTCCCGGCCGGCGTGCTCAACGTGGTGACCGGCACCGGGCCGGAGGTCGGCGAGGCGCTGGCCGCGCACCCGGACGTCGACATGGTCTCCTTCACCGGCTCGGTCGGGGCCGGCAAGCGGGTCCAGGAGGTCGCCGCCGGCACGGTCAAGAAGGTCGCGCTGGAGCTCGGCGGCAAGTCGGCCAACGTGATCCTGGACGACGCCGACCTGGCCCAGGCGGTCAAGGTCGGCGTGGCCAACTGCTTCATCAACGGCGGCCAGACCTGCACGGCCTGGACCCGGCTGCTGGTCCCCGAGGCGCTGCACTCCGAGGTGGTCGAGCTGGCCGTGGCCGCGACCGGGAAGTACACGGTCGGCGACCCGCTGGCCGACGGCACCCGGATCGGCCCGATGGTCAACGCGGCCCAGCGCGACCGGGTCCGCGGCTACATCGAGAAGGGCATCGCCGAGGGGGCGACGCTGGCCACCGGCGGGCCGTCCGCGCCGCTGGAGCGCGGCTACTTCGTCCGGCCCACGGTGTTCGCCGCGGTCCGGCCGGAGGCGACGATCGCGCAGGAGGAGATCTTCGGGCCGGTGCTGTCGGTCATCCCGTACACGGGCGAGGACGAGGCGGCGGCGATCGCCAACGGGACCGTGTACGGCCTGGCCGGGGCCGTCTTCGCCGGCTCCCGGGAGCGGGCGGTCGCCTTCGCCCGGCGGATGCGGACCGGGCAGGTCGTCGTCAACGGCGGCGCCTTCAACCCGGTCGCGCCCTTCGGCGGCTACAAGCAGTCCGGCACCGGCCGGGAGCTGGGCCGGTACGGGCTGGAGGAGTTCCTGGAGGTCAAGTCCCTGCAGCTGTGACTCAGCCCGGCTCCAAGTCCCCTCCAGCCGTGAGTCAGCCCAGCTGCAGGTACGCCTTCTCCACCGCGTCGACGGCGAAGTCGCCGAAGTAGGGGAGCTCCTTGGCGACCTCCTCGGCCGGCCGTCCCTCGGCGTGCCCGGCGCGGGCCCTGGCCACGAGGTCGGCCAGCTCGGCCCGCTGGGCCCGCACGTAGGCCCGGTCGACGATCGCGCCGTGGCCGGGCACGACCCGGCCGGTGGCCAGCTCGGCGACCGCGTCCAGGGTCCCCGGCCAGTCCAGCGGGTACGCGCTGCCGAACTGTGGCGGCGCCCCCTCCTCGACCAGGTCGCCGGCGATGAGCAGGCCCGCGTCCGGGACGGTCAGGACCAGGTCGTTGTCGGTGTGGCCGCGGCCGAGGTGGCGCAGCTGCACCGGGCGGCCGCCCACGGTGAGCGTGGCCAGGTCGTCGACCAGCTCGTCGGGCGGGTCGATCCGGCTGGCGTCGATGTCGTCGGCCAGCTCGCCCTGGCCGACCTCGCGGTGCCGCTCGGCGATCGCGTGCCGCATCCGCTCGCCGTCCACGGTCAGCTGCTCGGCGGCGCGGCGGTGCCCCCAGATCGCAGCCGGCCGGAACACCGCGTTGCCGAAGGTGTGGTCGAAGTGGAAGTGGGTGTTGACGACGACCCACGGGTGCGGGGTGATCGTCCGGATCGCCTCGATCAGGTCCCGCGCCTGCCGCTCGCTCGCGCGGGTGTCCACGACCAGGCAGGCGCCCTCGCCCACGACCACGGTGACGTTGAGGTCCATGCTGCGGTGGCGGCGGACGTAGACCCGCTCGGCGACCTCGGCCCAGGCGTCGGTGCCGGTCACTGCCCCTGCCCCTGCCCCTGCTCCGGTGCCGGTTGCTGGTCCGGTCCCGCTGCCTGGGCCGGTCCGCCGCGGCGCTCCGCGATCGTGACGTCGCCCGCGGCCCAGTGCGTCGCGGGGACCTCCCGCAGCACCACCCGCACGTTCCCCTTCGGGGCGCCGACGGCGTCCACCACCGCGGCGGTGAGCCGGCTGATCAGCGTGCGCAGCTGCTCGTCCGTACGACCTTCGACCAGGGTGACCTCGACCAGTGGCATGCGTGCCATCCTGCCCCCATGCGCGTTTACCTGGGATCCGATCACGCCGGCTTCGAGCTCAAGGCGTACCTGATCGAGCACCTGACCGGGAACGGGTTCGAGGTGGTCGACTGCGGGCCGGCCGAGTATCAGCCCGACGACGACTACCCGCCGTACTGCTTCGAGACCGGGCGGCGGGTGCTGGCCGACCCCGGCAGCCTGGGCGTGGTGATCGGCGGGTCCGGCAACGGCGAGCAGATCGCGGCCAACAAGGTGCCGGGGATCCGGGCCG
>DATINN010000179.1:0-5991 GCA_035474175.1 Mycobacteriales bacterium
GGCCGGGCCCGGCGACCTGGCGTACGTGATCTACACGTCCGGGTCGACCGGGGAGCCCAAGGGGGTCGAGGTGCCGCACCGGGGGCTGGACAACCTGGTCCGGTGGCACCTGGCCGCGTACGGGCTGGGGCCGGGGGACGCCTGCGCGCACCTGGCCGGCACCGCCTTCGACGCCTCGGTCTGGGAGATCTGGCCGGCGCTGAGCGCGGGCGCCACCCTGCACCTGGCCGACGCCGCGACCCAGGCGTCCCCGGCCGAGCTGGTCCGCTGGCTGGTCGAGCGGCGGATCACGGTCACGTTCCTGCCGACCCCGCTGGCCGAGCTGGCGGTGCGGGAGCCGTGGCCGGCGGGCACCGCGCTGCGGTTCCTGCTCACCGGCGGGGACACGCTGCAGGCCGGGCCCCCGCCCGGGCTGCCGTTCGAGCTGGTCAACCACTACGGGCCGACGGAGAGCTCGGTCGTCGCGACCGCCGGCGCGGTGCCGCCGGAGCGGGGCGACGACGGCCCGCGCCGGCCGCCGCCGATCGGCCGTCCCATCGCCGGGCTGCGCGCGTACGTGCTCGACGCCGACGGCCGGCCGGTGCCTCCGTACGTGCCCGGCGAGCTGCACGTCGGCGGCGCCGGCCTGGCCCGCGGCTACCTGGGCCGGCCCGAGCTGACCGAGCAGCGCTTCCGGCCCGACCCGTACGGGGCCCCGGGGGAGCGGCTCTACCGGACCGGCGACCTGGTGTCCTGGCGGGACGACGGCGCGCTGGACTTCCACGGCCGCATCGACACCCAGGTCAAGCTGCGCGGCATCCGGATCGAGCTGGGCGAGGTCGAGAGCACGTTGGCCGCGCACCCCGACGTCACCGAGGCCGCGGTGCTGCTGCGCGAGGACACCCCCGGCCACCAGCAGCTGGTCGGCTACGTCGCCGGGCCGGCCGCCGAGCCGGACGCGGTCCGCGGCTGGCTGGCCGACCGGCTGCCCGCGCACCTGGTCCCGGCCGTGCTGGTGCCGCTGGCCACGCTGCCGCTGACCCGCAACGGCAAGGTCGACCGGCGCGCGCTGCCGGCTCCGGTCCCGGGGCCGCCACCGGCGGCGGCCGAACCGCTGCGGGACGCGACCGAGCGGGCCGTCGCCGAGGTGTGGTCGCAGCTGCTCGGCGTCCCGGCCGACCGGATCGGCGCGCTCGACGACTTCTTCTCCCTGGGCGGCACCTCCCTGGCCGCGACCCGCGGGATGGTGCGGCTGCGGGCCCGGCTCGGCACCGAGCTGCCGCTGGCCGCGGTGCTGGCCGACCCGACCGTCCGCGGCGTGGCCCGGTCGCTGGCCGCCGCTGCCGCCGCGGCCGCCGCCGGAGCGGCGGAGCGGCCGGCGCCGGCTCCCGTGCGGCGGGCCGAGCTGATGCCGGTGACCGCCGCGCAGCGGCAGATGTGGATGGTGGACCGGCTCGACGACGGCATCACCTACAACGTGCCGATCACCGTCGACCTGGCCGGGCCGCTGCGCCCGGAGCTGCTGGCCGCCGCGCTGACCACGATCGTGGCCCGGCACGAGGCGCTGCGCACGACGATCGTGCTGCACGACGGCCGGCCCATGCAGCGGGTCGCGCCGGCCCCGAACGGCGTCGAGCTGCCGGTCCTCGACGTGCCGGACCCGGGCGAGGCCGAGGCCGCGGTCCGGGAGCTGGCCCGCCGCCCGCTCGACGTGGCCACCGGCCCGGTCTGGCGGGCCGCGCTGCTGCGCCGCGGGCCCCAGGACCACCAGCTCGCGCTGGTCGTGCACCACGTCGCCTTCGACGGCTGGTCGCTCGGCGTGGTCTGCGCCGAGCTGGCCCAGCTCTACCGGGCCGGGCTCGAGGGCCGCGCCGCCGAGCTGCCCGAGCTGCCGGTCCAGCCGGCCGACCTGGCCGTCTGGGAGGCGGCGCACGGGCAGCCCGGCGACGCCGACCTCGACTTCTGGCGCCAGCAGCTGGCCGGCGTACCGGCCCGGATCGAGCTCCCCACCGACCTGCCCCGGCCGGCGGTGGCGAGCGCGGACGGCGGCCGCCGGGTCGCCACCCTCGGCCCCGAGCTGACCGAGGCGCTGACCCGGCTGGCCCAGGACGCCGGCACCACCCCGTACGTGGTCCTGCTGGCCGGCTTCGCCGCGCTGCTGTCGCGGCACGGCGGCGGCACCGACGTCGTGGTGGGCAGCCCGGCGGCCGGCCGGCTGCGACCGGAGCTGGAGCCCCTGGTCGGCTGCTTCATCAACACGCTGCCGCTGCGGGTCGACCTGGCCGGCGACCCCGGCTTCCGCGAGCTGCTCGGCCGGCTGCGGCGGACCACGCTGGACGCGCAGCGGCACCAGGAGGCGCCGCTGGACCGGATCGTCGACGCGGCCCGGCCGGACCGCGGCAGCGGCGCCGACTCCCCGTTGTTCCGGGTCGTGTTCGCGCTGGAGGACGCGCACGCACCGCGGTTCGCCCTCGGGGACGTGGCCGCCGCGGTGACCGAGGTGGACTTCGGCGCCGCGCGGTCGGACCTCGGGCTGTCCGTCACGCCGGTCGACGGCGGGCTGCGGCTGTGCGCCGAGTACCGCAGCCAGCTGTTCACCCCGGCGGCCGTCGACCGGCTGCTGACCCAGTACGCGACGCTGCTGGCCGGCGCGGTCACCGCGCCGGACACGCCGGTGCCGGCGCTGCCGCTGCTCACCGCGGCCGAGCGGGACCAGCTGCTGCACGGCTGGAACGACACCGCGCGGCCGTACCCGGACGACACCACGGTGACCGCGCTGATCGAGCGGCAGGTGGACGCGACCCCGGGCGCCGTCGCAGTCGTGTTCGAGGACGTCGAGACCGTCACGTACGCGCAGCTGGACCGGCGGGCGAACCGGCTGGCCCACCACCTGCGCGGGCTCGGCGTCGGCCCGGAGAGCCGGGTCGCGATCTGCATGCACCGCTCGCCGGAGATGATCGTGGCGATCCTCGGCGTGCTGAAGGCCGGCGGCGGCTACGTGCCGCTGGACCCGGCCGCACCCCGGGACCGGCTGGAGTTCATCGCCGCCGATGCCGGCGTGCAGGTGCTGCTGACCCAGTCCGGCCTGCGGGACCGGATGGGACCCGGCGCCGCGGTCGCGGTCGAGCTGGATCGCGCCGCCGAGCTGGAGCGGTGGCCGGACACCCGGCCGGAGCCGGTCAACGGCCCGCGCGACCTCGCGTACGTCATCTACACCTCCGGCTCCACCGGCCGGCCCAAGGGCGTGATGATCGAGCACCGCTCGGTCTGCAACTTCATGGCCACGGTCCACGAGCTGTTCGAGATGGGCCCGCACGACCGGGTGCTGCAGTTCGCCTCGCTCGGCTTCGACGTGTCGGTGTTCGAGATCTTCAGCGCGCTCACCTGCGGTGCCCGGCTGTGCCTGGCCCGCCAGGAGACGCTGCTGTCGGTCAAGGACCTCTCCGCGTTCATGCAGCGGCAGGAGATCTCCGTCATGGACATGCCTCCGACCGTGATGAGCCTGCTGCCCGGGGACGCGTTCCCGGCGCTGCGCATCGCGTTCGTCGGCGGGGAGGCGTTCTCCGGCGGGCTGGTGAACCGCTGGGCCGTGCCCGGGCGCCGCTTCTTCAACGGCTACGGCCCGACCGAGGGCACGGTCACGGTGATCGTGGAGGAGTGCTCCGGCGACGGCTGGGAGACCTCGCCGCCGATCGGGCGGCCGATGCCGAACATGCGGGCGCACGTGCTGGATCCGGCCGGGCAGCTGCTCGGGGTCGGCATGCCCGGCGAGCTGGTCATCGGCGGCGCCGGCCTGGCCCGCGGCTACCTGGACCGGCCCGAGCTGACCGCGGAGAAGTTCATCCCGGACCCGTACTCCGCCGACCCGGACGAGCGGCTCTACCGCACCGGCGACCTGGTCCGCCGGCTGCCCGACGGCCGGCTGGACTTCCTCGGCCGCATCGACCACCAGGTCAAGCTGCGCGGGTTCCGCATCGAGCTGGGCGAGATCGAGACGGCGCTGCGGGCGCACCCCATGGTCGGCGAGGCCGTGGTGCTGCTGCGCGAGGACACCCCGGGCCACCGCCGGCTGGTCGGCTACGTCGCCGGCGCCACCGGGGCGGCGGCTCCGGACGCCGCCGAGCTCGGCGCGCACCTGGCCGCGCGGCTGCCGGCGTACATGGTCCCGGCCGCGATCGTCGTGCTCGATGCGCTGCCGCTGAATGCCAGCGGCAAGGTGGACCGGGCGGCGTTGCCGGTACCGGCCGCGAGCGCCCCCACCGGCGACCGGCCCGTGCCGCCCCGCACCCGCCGGGAGCGCACGCTGGCGGAGATCTGGGGCCGGCTGCTCGGCGCCGGCGACGTCGGTGTGCACGACAGCTTCTTCAGCCTCGGCGGCCACTCGATCCTCGCCGTGCAGCTGGTCTGGGAGGTCAGCCGCGCGTTCGGCGTCGACATCTCGATCAAGGACGTGTTCGAGCGGCCGACGATCGCCGGCCTGGCCGTCGTCGTCGAGGACGCCATGCTCGCCGCCCTCGCCGCCGGCGGGGACCGGCCGCCGGCGCCCGCGCAGACCCACCCCCGACAGGAGACGCTCTGATGACCGACTCCCTCACCGACCTCACCCCGGAGCAGCGCGAGGCGTTCCTGGACGCCGTGCAGGACCGGCTGACCGCGCGGGCCGGCGCGGACGCGATCCGGCCGCGGGACCCGGCCCAGCCGGCCCCGGCGTCGTACTCGCAGCGCCGGCACTGGTTCCTGGACCGGCTGCAGCCCGGGAACGTCGCGTACAACGTGCCGCTCGTGGCCCGCGTCCGCGGGCCGCTCGACGTGGCCGCGCTGGAGGCAGCGCTGGTCGCGGTGATCGAGCGGCACGAGGTGCTGCGGACCACGCTGCACGAGCTCGACGGCGAGCCGGTGCAGCGGGTCGGCCCGCCGCCGGCCACGGTGCTCGCGGTCGCCGACCCGGCCGAGGCCGCGGATGTGGCCGGCTGGGTGCGGCGGGTCGCGTTCGCGCCGTTCGACCTGTCCGCGGGCCCGCTGCTGCGGGCCGCGCTGCTGGCGGAGGCGCCCGACCGGCACGTGCTCGTCCTCGCCGCCCACCACGCGGTCATCGACGGCTGGTCGCTCGGCCTGCTCCTGCGCGAGCTCGACGCGCACTACCGGGCCGCCCGCTCCGGACGGCCGGCGGACGTGCCCGCGCTCGAGGTCCAGTACGCCGACTTCGCGGTCTGGCAGCGCGGCCGGGCCGCGGCGGACGTCCGCTCCGACCTGGACTACTGGCTGGACCGGCTGGCGGGCGCCCCGGCCACGCTGGACCTGCCGGCCGACGGCGGCGGCGGCGGCGGATCGACCGACGGCGGCACCGTCCGGCTGGCGCTCGATCCGGCCGCCGGGCGCCGGATCCGGGCGCTGTGCGCGGACACCGGCACCACCCCGTTCATGGTGCTGCTCGCCGCCGCCGCGGACGTGCTCGGCCGCTGGGCCGGCAGCGACGACGTGGTGCTCGGCGCGCCGGTCGTCGGGCGGCCGCGGCCGGAGGTCGAGCCGCTCGTCGGCGACTTCCTCAACACGCTGGCGCTGCGGGTCGGCCTGGACGGCGACGGCCTGGACTTCGCCACCCTGCTGGAGCGCGTCCGGCGGGCCGGCGTTGACGGCTATGCGCACGCCGCGCTCCCGTTCGAGCAGCTGGTGGAGGCGATCCAGCCCGAGCGCAGCACCTCGGTCAGCCCGATCTTCCAGGTCCTGGTCAACTCGACCTCGACGGTGCCGTTGGGCGACCGGCTCGGCGAGGCGGAGCTGGACCTGCTCGACCTCGCCGACCCGCCGTCGAAGTTCCCGCTCACGCTCTACCTGCGCGAGGACGAGGACAGCGGCGCGTTCGTGCTGGACGCGGTCTTCCAGTCCGCGCGCTACTCACCGGCCCGCATGCTGCTGCTGCTGCGGCAGGTCGCCCGGCTGCTGGACCAGGTGCTGGCCGACCCGCAGCGTCCGCTGGCGGAGTGCTCGCTGGTGCTTCCCGGCGATCCGGTG
>DATINN010000180.1:0-2807 GCA_035474175.1 Mycobacteriales bacterium
GCGGCAGGACGGCGGCCGGCGGGCACGGACGGCGGCCGGGGCCGGCGGCCGGCGGGCACGGCCAGCGGGCACGGACGGCGGACGGCGGGCACGGACGGCGGCCGGCGGCCGGCGGCCGGCGGCCGGCGGCACGAGCGCCGACCAGGGAAAGCGCCCCTCAGGGGCAGTTGACCCACTCGTCGGTGCCGTCGGGGAAGACCTGCCGCTTCCAGATCGGCAGCCGCTCCTTGACGATGTCGACCAGCTGCGCGCAGGCCGCGAACGCCTCCGCCCGGTGGGCCGCCGACACCGCCGCGACCAGCGCGGTCTCGCCGACCTTGAGCTCGCCGACGCGGTGGCTCACGGCCACGGAGTGCACCAGCGGGTTGGCCGCGATCTCGTCCCGGCACGCGCGCAGCACCTCGTCCGCCGACGGGTGCCCGACGTACTCCAGCGACACGACCTCGCGGCCGTGATCATGGTCCCGCACCACGCCGCTGAACACGACGACGGCACCGGAGGCAGCGTGCGTCACGGCGTCCTGATGTGCCTCCACCGACAACGGCTCGGCCGACACCGCGCAGAGCGGCGTCCTCACCGCGGTCACCCCGGACCTCCGCCCGGCTTGTGGTCGCCACCGCGCAACTGACTCAGCACATGACCCAGTATGGGTGACAGCACGGCCATGCCGTCTTTCACGCTGCCCGGTGATCCCGGCAGGTTGACCACCAGTGACGCACCGATGGTGCCGGCCAGCCCGCGGGACAGGATCGAGGTCGGGACCCGGTCCCGCGCGATCTGCCGGATCGCCTCGGCGATGCCCGGCACCTCCCGCTCCAGCAGCGGCCGGGTCGCCTCCGGGGTCACGTCGGTCGGCGTCACCCCGGTGCCCCCGGTCGTGATCACCACGTCCGCGCCCGCCGCCAGCGCCGCCCGCAGCGCGGCCTGGATCGCCGGCACGTCGTCCGGCACCACGGTCACGTCGACCGAGGCGCAGCCCAGCTCGCGAAGGCGTTCGGCCAGCAGTTGGCCGGAGTCGTCCCGCCGCTCACCCCGCGAGCTGCGGTTGGAGGCGGTGATGACGGACGCGCGGGTCCCGTCCGGAAGGCTCATGACGACCGCCGCCAGGTGCCCGAACGGCCGCCGCTCTTCGACTCCACCCGGATGTCGGTGATCGTCGCGCCCCGGTCGACCGCCTTGACCATGTCCACCAGCGCCAGCCCGGCGGCGGCGACGGCGGTCAGCGCCTCCATCTCCACCCCGGTGCGGTCGGCGGTGCGGGTGGTCACGCTGATCAGCACGCCGTCGTCGACCACGTCGAGGTCGACGGTCACGCCGTGCAGCGCGACCGGGTGGCAGAGCGGCACCAGGTCGGGCGTCCGCTTGGCCCCGGTGATGGCGGCGATCCGGGCCACGGCCAGGGCGTCGCCCTTGGGCAGCCCATCCTCCCGTAACAGCGCCACGACCTGCGCCGACGTGCGTACTCTGCCCGTAGCGGTCGCTTCGCGGGAGGTCACCGTCTTGGCCGAGACATCCACCATCCGGGCAGCGCCGCGCGCGTCGACGTGGGTCAGGTGCTGGGACACAGCACCCAGCCTAGGCATCCGCGGGCTCGCCCGTGGCAACGCGGCCCGGGCTGGGTAAGGGAACGGAGCCATGACGACGTCGCAGCGGGAACGTGCAGGCACGCTGCTCGGGGGGCGTTACCGCCTGATCGAGCCGTTGCCGGGTGCCGGCCGGACCTGGCGCGCCCAGGACGAGATCGACGGCCGGGACCTGGCCGCCCGCATCCTCCGGCTGCCCGACGGGCTCCCGGAGGACCAGCGGCAGCAGATCCGCCAGCGCGCGTTTCGGGAGGCGGCCGTGGTCGCCCGGTCGCAGCATCCCGGGGTCGCGCACGTGGTCGATGCGGTCGTGGAGGACGGCGTGCCGTGGGTCATCAGCGTGCTGCCGGCCGGGCGCACGCTGAGCGACCTCGTCCGCCTGGGCGGTCCGATGCCGCCGGACGTCGCCGCCCTGATCGGGCTGCAGGTGCTGGACGCGCTGGTCGCGGCCGGGGTGCCGCACGGCGACCTCACCCCGGACGACGTGGTCATCGGTGCGAACGGGCGCGTCGTCGTGACCGGCTTCGCCACGACGCCCGCGGGGGCCACGGTCACGCCCGGGTTCGGGCCGCCGGAGGGCGGGGGCGGGCGGACCGGCGACCTGTGGGCGCTCGGGGTGACGCTGCACGTGGTGACGGAGGGCCGGATGCCGGGCGGTCAGCCGCCCGCCACCAGCGCGCTGCGTCCCGTCCTGGACGGGCTGCTCGACCCGGAGCCGGGCCGCCGTCCCGACCTCGACGCCGTACGGCGGATGCTCGGCCTGGTCGCCGGCGAGCCCGACGCCCCGGTCGAGAAGGCGGCACCGCCGCCGGACATCAACGATCCGGAGGTGGCCGCGGCGCTCGCCGCCTTCGACGCCGCCCTGGGACGGCCCCGCACCGACGCCCCCGCCCCACGGACCGAGCCGGACCGTCGACCTGGCGCGGCGGAGGCGCGGAGGAGCGCGCCGCCTCCCGAGGCGATCCCGTGGACCGTCCCCGCGCCCCGGCCGGAGCCCCGTGTGCAATCCGCACCGGACCGTACGGAGGTCGCGCCGGCCTCGATCCCGGCACCCGCTGCCGCCCCGGCCGCGCCGGAACGGCAGCGCCGCCACCTCGGCGCCGGCCTCGCGTTCCTCGCCCTGCTCGCCGTCATCGCCGCCGTCCTCGTGCCCGTCCTGACCGGCCGCGGGGACGACGACCGGGCCGCCGCACCCCCGCTCGCCGCCTTCGACGCCGCCCTGGG
>DATINN010000181.1:0-7756 GCA_035474175.1 Mycobacteriales bacterium
GGCGGCCGGCTTCGCCAACCAGGCCGCGCTGGCGATCGAGCTGGCCGACGCACGGTCCGAGCAGGAGCGCGCCGTGATGCTCGACGAGCGGGAGCGGATCGCGGCCGACCTGCACGACCACATCATCCAGCGGCTGTTCGCGGCCGGGCTGTCCCTGCAGAGCACGGTCGCATCCGTCGGCCCCGGGAAGGCGGCCGACCGGATCCTCGCCGTCGTCGACGACCTGGACGCCAGCATCCGCCAGATCCGCACGAGCATCTTCCAGCTCCAGCAGCTGCCCGAGTCCCGCCAGGTCGGGCTGCGGACGCGGCTGCTGGACGTCGCCGGCGACCTCGCGCCGGCCCTGGGCTTCGAGGCCGCCGTGCGCTTCTCCGGCGTGCTCGACACGGTCCCGGCCGAGATCGGCGACGACGTCGTGGCGGTCGTCCGCGAGGCCCTGAGCAACGTCGCGCGGCACGCCCGGGCCCGCACCGCCGAGGTCGACGTCAGCGCCGTCGCCGGGCGGTTGACCGTCGACGTGCGCGACGACGGCGTGGGACCCGGCCCGGCCGGCCGGCGCAGCGGCCTGGACAACCTGCGCCGCCGGGCGGAGCGCCACGGCGGCTCGTTCGACATCGGTGCCGGCGAGGTGGCCGGCACGCGGCTCCGCAGGTCCGTCCCGCTCCACTGAGGACGGTCCCGGCCGGTCCGGACGGTCCGGACGGTCCGGCCGCTCGCCGTGGCGGCCGCTCGGCGCCTGATCCCGCGGTCGGGGTGACACACGAGGACACCGGCCGGATGGCTCCGGCCGGTGTCCTGGGTGCGGGTGGGTCAGACCAGTGCCTCCGCCTTCGGCTGCTCGGCCGGGGCGATCCCGGTCCGGGCGGCGTGCCGCAGGCCCAGCGCGGCCAGCAGGATCAGCAGGGCGCCGGCACCGGCCGCGATCCAGGCGGCGATGAAGGCCACCGTGGCCATGGTGTCGAAGGCGTAGGCGTTCAGCAGCAGGCCGCGCAGGGTCTCGCCGCGGAACAGGGTCTGCACCTGGCCGGCCAGCTGCTGGTTGTCCGGCTCGGCCTGCGCCTTCGAGCTCACCTGCGAGTACGTCTGGCCGTCGGCGACCTCGGCGAGGTGCACCTTGATGAAGTGGTCGGCGAACGCCTTGGCCTGCGCGCCGGTGGTCATCGTCTGCCCGGCGTACTGGGAGATCTCCTTCTGGTCGTCGGCCGGCAGGGACGTGATGCCCTTGCTGCCCTCGGCCGGGAAGGTGATCTGCTGCTCGCGCAGCTGACTGGTGACCTGGTCGTGCACGTAGCTGTGGGCGAAGAACAGGAGGCCGGCCGCTGCCAGCAGCACGACACCCATGATGGCGCCGGTGATCGAGACGAGCCGGTCGATAACGCTGCGGGTCATGGTCGTTCTCCTCCTGGAGTGAACTTCGGTGTGGACTTCGATTTCCGTCATGTGCAGCGTCTCCTGCTCGCCGGCGCACCAGGAGGGTCCTTGGTCCCGGCCGGAGAGGCCCTAGGTCCGCCTCTCAGGCCCGGGCCGGCCGGGCCAGGACCGGCACGGACGGCTCCCGGCCTCGGGGCAGCGGGACCAGCACGAGCCGGCCACCGCGCCGCGGCCAGGCGGGTGCCGGCCGGATCGCGTCCGGGTTTCCGGTCAGCGTGACCGCGGGCGGTCAGGAGACCCGGTGGGCGCGCAGGAGCAGTGCCCACCAGGGGCGGCGCGGGTCGCGCAGGCGGGGCGTGCGGGCGTTGCGGAAGCTGACCCAGCCGCCCGGTCCCATCGTGATCCGCTGCACCTTCGGCCGGCGCGCGGCTGCCGCGACGATGCCGGTGACCGCCACGGCGCCGGCGGTCACGGCGACCACGGTGGTGACGCGCTCGACGTCCGGTGTGGACTGCCAGCGGTAGCCGGTCCCGTCCCGGAGCACGACGCCGACCGTGCGCGCGCCCCGGGTCACCGGCACGACGTCGAGCGGGCGCGCGAGGCGGTCGGAGGAGGTCTCGATGCTCATGCACCTCAGCCTCCGGGCCGCCGCCGTGATCGGAAGGGCCCTACGTCCTCGGGGTACGGATCCCGGCTGGTACGAACGGCCCGGTCCGGGTGGGACTTTAGGCCCGGGTGCCACGCCGGTGCCGCGTCCTAGCGTCCAGGCATGACGGGAACAGTGCAGGCACCGACGCGGTCCGAGATCGAGCGGGCGGTGTCCTTCGGCGTCCGAGCGCCCTCCATCCACAACACCCAGCCGTGGCGGTGGGTCTACACCGCCGGCGCCCTGGAGCTGTACGCCGACCGCAGCCGCCAGCTGCCCGCGCTCGACCCGGACGGCCGTTCGGTGCTGGTGTCCTGCGGCGCGGCCCTGGAGCTGGCGCGGCTGGGGTTCGCCGCCGCCGGCTGGCGCACCGAGGTCGACCGCCTCCCCGACCAGACCCCCGCCGACCCGTCCCCGGCCACCCCGACCCCGACCGGGTCGGACCCGGTTGCGGCCGGGGCGGATCCGGCGGATCTGGTGGCGCGGATCCGGCCGGTCGAGCGGGTCGCGCCGGACCGGGGGACGCTGGAGCGCGCCGAAGCGGCCGAGCGCCGGCGGACCGACCGCCGCCCGTTCCGGCCGGAGACCGTGCCGGACGAGGCCGTCCGCGCCCTGCTGGCCGCCGGCACCGGCGACGGCGTCTACGCCTACGCGGTCCGTCCCGGCGACGAGGAGCTGGACCTGGCGGTGGTGTTCTCGTGGGCGGACGGCGTCGAGTCGGCCGATCCCGCGTACCGGGCCGAGCTGGCGCACTGGACGCGGCACTCGAGCGCGCCCGACGGCGTGCCGGCCACGGCCGTGCCGCACGTCGAGGCGGGCAGCCCGCGGCACACCGAGGTGCCGGTGCGGGACTTCGAGGCCGGCATCACCGGCGGCCAGGCGCTGTCGCAGCCGGTCGACGAGCGGCCGCTGTACGTCGTGGTCTTCAGCGCCGACGACGACCGGGACGCGCGGCTGCGGGCCGGCGAGGCCTACGCGCGGCTGTCGGTGGAGGCGGAGCGGCTCGGCCTGGCCAGCTCGGCGATGACCCAGGCGGTCGACCTGTCCGGCGTGCGGGAGCGGTTCCGCATGCTGATGAACTGGCCCGACCACCCGCAGATGGTGCTGCGGATCGGCTACCGGCGCGACGACGTCGCCCTGCTGCCGACCGGGCGCCGCCCGCTGAGCGCGGTGCTGACCTTCGCCGACTGACGGGCGCCGGAGCGGCCCGGCCCCGCGACGCCGGTCGCGCGGCCGGGCACCGAGGCCCAGCCGGCGGCACGGACGTCGCCGGGCAGCGGCCCGGGATCCGCCGGCCGTCCGGCGCGGCCGTGTCCCCGCCCCGCGGCGGGAGCACGGCCGCGTCCGCCTCAGCGCAGTCGGCGCAGCAGCGGGTCGTGGCCGAGGCCCCCGTCCGGCCCGACCGGCAGCAGGCGGACCTTCGCGTCGATGGCGACGATCCCGGCGCCGTGGGCCAGGACCGGGTTGAGGTCGAGCTCGGCGATCTCGGGCACCTCGTCGGCCAGCGTCCCGATCCGCAGGATCAGGTCCTCCAGCGCGGCGACGTCCGCGCTGATCCCGCCGCGGAAGCCGAACAGCAGCGGCGCCGTGCGCAGCTCCCGGACCATGTCGTGGGCGTCCACATCGGACAGTGGCGCCAGCCTGGTGGCGGTGTCGCCGAGCAGCGCGGTCGCGGTGCCGCCCAGCCCGAGCAGGACGACCGGCGGGTACGGCCCGGTCCGGCTGACGCCCACCAGCAGCTCGATCCCGCCGGCCGCCATCGGCTGCACCAGCACGCCGGCGCCGGGGATGCCGGCGGTGATCGACTGGTACGCGGCCCGGACCTCGACCGGGTCGGTCAGCTGGGTCCGGACGCCGCCGAGCTCGGACCTGTGGGCCAGGGTGGCGGCGGTCTTCAGGACGACCGGCATGCCGACCTGCACGGCGGCCAGGACGGCGTCGTCGGCGGAGTCGGCGTGCTCGGTGCGGATGCAGGGCACGCCGGCCGCGGCCAGCAGCGCGGCCGCCTCCTGGGGGCCGAGCCACCAACCGTCCGGATGGGCGGCCAGCGCCCGGGTCACGATCCCGCGGGCCGCGCCGAGGTCCATCCCGGCCGGCCGCCGGCGGGACCCGGGCGGCCGCCGCAGCCAGGACCCGTACGCGGCGGCGTGCCCGATCGCCCGGACCGCCGACTCCGGGAACTCGTACGGCGGCAGCGGCGGCACCAGGTCGGCCGGGTCGGTCAGCGCGCCGGCGGCGTCCGTGCCCACCAGCACGGCGGCGACCGGGACGCGACCGCCGGCCGTGCGGGCGGCGTGCCGGATCGCGGCCGCGACCGACGGCGGGTGGCTCATCGAGGTGCCGGCGTGGATGGCCACGACGGCGTCCACCTCGCCGGAGGCGATCAGCACCCGCAACGCCCCGTCGTACGCGCCGGCGCCGGCCGCCGCCCCGAGGTCGACCGGGTTGCGGGCGGACGCGAGGCCGGGGGCGAGTGCGCGCAGCGCGTCCTGCGTGGCCGCGGACAGCTCGGGCACCTGCAGGCCGGCGTCGGCGGTCGCGTCGGCGGCCAGGATGCCGGGACCGCCGGCGTTGCCGAGGATGCCCAGCCGCGGCCCGGCCGGCACCGGCTGCCCGGACAGGAGCTGCACGACGTCGAGCAGCTCCTCGGTGCTGCGGACCTGGATGACACCGGCCTGCCGCAGCAGCGTGGTCACGACGGCGTCGGGTGTCGCCGCGGCGGCGGTGTGCGACGCGCCGCCGCGGGCGCCGGCCCCGGTGCGGCCGGCCTTGAGCGCCACGACCGGCTTCGTGCGGGCGATCCGGCGCGCGTGCCGGAGGAACCTCTCCGGGTTGCCGAAGGACTCCAGGTAGAGCGCGATCACCGTGGTCGCGGGGTCGTCCTCGAAGTACAGCAGCAGGTCGTTGCCGCTGACGTCGAGCTTGTTGCCGAGCGAGACGAAGCCGGACACCCCGATGTGCCGGCGGCGGGCCCCGGCCAGCAGGCCGAGGCCGAGCGCCCCGGACTGCGAGGCGATGCCGACCGGGCCGGGCAGCGGCGCGATGTCCGCGAGGGTCGCGTTCAGGCGGGCGGTGGACGAGGCGACACCGAGGCAGTTGGGTCCGACGATGCGCACGCCGGCGTCCCGGGCGACCCGCAGCAGCCGGCGCTCCCGGTCCTCGCCGGCGCCGCCGGTCTCGCCGAAGCCGGCCGAGAGGATCACGGCCGCGGGGATGCCGCGCGCGCCGCAGTCCCGGACGACCTCCTCCACCGCGGGACCGGGCACCGCGACGATCGCGAGGTCCACCGGCTCGGGCAGCGCGGCGACGCTCGGGTACGCCCGCAGCCGCTGCACCCACGTCCGGTTCGGGTTCACCGGATGCAGGATCCCGCGGTAGCGGGCGGCGATGATGTTGCGCAGCACCGCCCCGCCGACCGAGCCGGGCCGGTCGCTCGCGCCCACCACCGCGATCGACCGCGGCGCCAGCACGTGCCGGAGGCCGGCGGCGTCCGCCGTCCGCTCCCGGGAATCGACCGCCCGCAAGGTCTGGGGCCGGGGATCCAGGCTCATCGTGACGCGGGTGGCATCGTCGTCGTCATTCCTCCAGCGTCGCAAATCCCGTACCCGCGTGGACAGGGCCCAAGGGCCTGTGTCGGCCGCCCGGCGGACGCGGACCCGGGGGGAGTGGGACCTCCGACTCTGGGCCGCGGCGCGGCACTCCGGTGGGATGGAGGGGAGGAGGTGGCCGACATGACGTACGAGAACGCGGTGGTCGTGGCCATCGATGAGAAGGACCCGGACCTGGAGATGCTGCACTGGGCGGCCGCGCAGGCGGCGGCCGGTGGGAACCGGCTGGTGCTGGTGCACATCTGCGAGTGGATGGAGGGTCAGCGCCGCCCCCGCCCGATCACCGGCGACGGGCACCCCGCGGAGCGGGTCGTGGGCGCCGCCCTCGAGGCCGTGCGGGCCGAGTTCCCCGACCTGGCCGTGACCGGGGAGGTCGGCACCGGCCGGCCGACACCGGCGCTGCTGGAGCTGTCCGAGCAGGCGGACCTGGTCGTGGTCGGCGCCCGCGGCGTCGGCGGCTTCCCCGGCCTGCTCATGGGCTCGGTCTCCGGTCAGCTGGCCGAGCACGGGCTGTGCCCGGTGGCCGTGGTCCGCCCCGTGTCCGGGTCGGCGACCGACGTCGTGGTCGGCATCGACGGCTCGCCCGGGTCGGCCCGCGCGCTGGCGCTCGCGCTGGAGCAGGCCCGGCGCACCGGCGGCACGCTGGTCGCGCTGCACGCCTACCGGCTGCCGCCGGTGGCCCCCGCGTACGCGCCGAACCCCGGCGTGGACCTGGTCAGCCATCGCGAGCTGGCCGAGAGCACGCTGGCCGTGGCGCTGGGCACCGTCGAGAAGGACAACCCCGACGTGAAGATCGAGCGCCGGGTCCAGCACGGGTCGGCGGCGCGGGTGCTGCTCGACGCCGCCTACGGCGCCGCCGTGCTCGTGGTCGGCGCCCGCGGCCTCGGCGGCTTCAGCGGCCTGGTCGCCGGATCGGTGAGCCAGCAGGTGCTCCGGCACGCGCACGGCCCGGTCATCGTCGCGCACTGACCCCCATCAACCGTCCACAGTAGACTGTCTGGAGTGGAGAGAGATGACCGTACGGATAGGCGTCAACGGGTTCGGCCGGATCGGCCGGCTGGTGGTCAGGGCGGCACGGGACCGCGACATCGAGATCGTCGGCGTCAACGACGTGACCGACGTCCGGACGCTGGCGCACCTGCTCAAGTACGACTCGACCTTCGGCCGGTATCCCGGCACGGTCGCCGTCGACGGCGACGCGCTCGTCGTCGACGGCCACCGCATCCGGGCCACCGCGGAGCGGGACCCGGCCGAGCTGGACTGGGCGTCCGTCGGCGCCGACGTGGTGGTCGAGTCGACCGGCAGGTTCCGCACCCGCGCCGACGCGGCCCGGCACCTGAAGGCCGGGGCGCGCAAGGTCGTGCTGTCGGCGCCGGGCAAGGACGTCGACGCCACGCTCGTGCTCGGCGTCAACGCCGGCGACTACGACCCCGCGGTCCACGACGTCGTGTCCAACGCCTCCTGCACGACCAACTGCATCGCGCCGATGACGAAGGTGCTGCACGAGGCGTTCGGCTTCACCCGGGGCTTCCTGACCACCGTGCACGGCTACACCAACGACCAGAACGTGCTCGACGGCCCGCACAAGGACCTGCACCGGGCCCGCGCGGCCGCGGTGAACGTCATCCCGACCAGCACCGGCGCCGCCCGCGCGGTCGGGCTGGTGCTGCCCGAGCTGGCCGGCCGGCTGGACGGTCTGGCGCTGCGGGTGCCGGTCGAGGACGGCTCGCTGTGCGACCTGGCCGCGGTGCTGGGGCGGGACGTGACGGTGGAGGAGGTCAACGCCGCGTTCCGGGCCGCGGCCGACGGCGAGCTGGCCGGGCTGCTGACCTACAACGAGGACCCGATCGTCTCCCGCGACGTCATCGGCGACCCGGCGTCCTGCGTCTTCGACGCGACCCTGACCCAGGCGCACGGCAACCTGGTCAAGGTCTTCGGCTGGTACGACAACGAGTGGGGCTACACCCAGCGCCTGCTCGACCTGGTCGAGCTCGTCGCCGGGCGGAGCGAGTGAGCCCGGTGCCGACCCGCAGCGAACCGGGCGTGCGGCCCGCTCCCGAGCCCGCGCCCGGCGGCTCCGGCCCGGTCGTGGTCGGGGTCGACGGCACCCCGCGCTCGATCGGGGCGCTGC
>DATINN010000182.1:0-3952 GCA_035474175.1 Mycobacteriales bacterium
GCGCAGACCAGCGCGATGAAGTCCGCCCGGCACTCGACGGTGGTCATCGGTGGCCCGCTCAGGCGTCGATGGTCCGCTGGTCGTCGCCGGCGCTGCTGACCAGCACCTTGCGCGGCTTGGCCTGCTCGGCGACCGGGATGCGCAGCCGGAGCACGCCGCCCTCGTAGTGGGCGGCCACGTGCTCGGTGTCGAGGTTGTCACCGAGGATGAGCTGGCGGCTGAACACGCCGCGCGGCCGCTCGGAGGCGAGCAGCTCGACCTCGCGGCCGGGCCCGCTGCGCTCGGCGTGCACGGTCAGCACGTTGCGCTCGACGTCGATGTCGATCGAGTCGGCGTTCACACCGGGAAGGTCGAACTCGACCAGGAACGTGTCGTCGTCGCGCCAGGCGTCCATCGGCATCACCGACGGCCGCGAGAGGGTGCCCTGGCTGCCGAGCACCTGCTGGGCGAAGCGGTCCAGCTCACGGAACGGGTCGGTGCGCATCAGCATCGTTCCACCTCCATGCTCCTGATGCTCCTGGGTGGCCGTCGACCGCGGGTCTGCGATCTCTGGCATGCGCTATAGATTATTTACAACGGCCGTGGCAGGGTGGTCAAGAGCCGACCCGGAGGAATTCATGGACACGCAGCCCGCCGCCGACCGCGGCGTCTACGGGATCTCCGTGGCCGCGGAGCTCGTCGGCATGGGCGTGCAGACCCTCCGCCTGTACGAGTCGCGCGGCCTGCTGGAGCCGGCCCGGACCGCCGGCGGCACCCGCCGCTACAGCGAGCAGGACCTCGACCGGCTGCGCCGGATCGGCGAGCTGCTCGAGGACGGCCTCAACATCGCCGGCGTCGCGCTGGTCCTGGAGCTGGAGGCGGAAAACAGCCGGCTCCGGGACCAGGCCACCGAGTAACTCCCCGCTTCTTCCAGGTTGCGCAGGGTACGTACCTGTCTTGTCTCGTTTCGACGGCAACGGGAGACTGGCGGCGGAGGTCACCCATGGAGACGTACTTCTTCCGGATCGTGCCCCCTCGGGCGATGTCACTGCCGCACATGCGCGCGGACGAGCTCAAGGTCATCGACCTGCACGTCGCGTACTGGCTGAAGCTGATGCAGCGCGGGCACGTGCTCGCGTTCGGTCCCGTCGCCGACGACACCGGCAACTACGGCGTCGGGGTGATCCAGGCCCAGAGCCCGGAGCAGGCGCGGGCCATCGCCGACAACGACCCGGCCGTGACCGACCCGCTGCTGTCCTTCCGCACCACGGTCACGCCGATGCACACCGTGATGAGCCCCGTGCTGATGCCTAGCTGACCGAGCGGGGCCAGGTCGGGTGCCCGTCGACCAGCGTGAGCTCGGCGGGCAGCGCGGCGGCGGCCTCGGCGTCGTGGGTCGCCATGACCACGATCGCGCCGGCGGCCGCCTCCTCCCGGAGGGCGTCGATGACGCGCTGCCGGTTGGTGCCGTCGAGGTCGCTGGTGGGCTCGTCGGCCAGGATGACGGCGGGCGCGCCGGCGAGCGTGCGGGCCAGCGCCACCCGCTGCTGCTGACCGCCGGACAGCTCGTCGACCAGGTGGGTCGCCGACGCGGACAGGTCCAGCCGGGCCAGGGCGGCCCGGGCGCGCTCGCGCGCCTCCCCCGCCGGCACGCCGGTGGCCAGCAGCGGCATCAGCACGTTTTCCTCGGCGGTGAGGAAGGACGGCAGCCCGTTGCCCTGCGGGGTGAGGGAGGTCGGGCCGGGCCGCTCGACGGTCCCCGCGCACGGGGTCGCGCCGGCCAGCGCCCACAGCAGGGACGACTTGCCCGCCCCGGACGGACCGGTGACGGCCAGCAGCTGGCCCGGCGCCAGCGTGAACGTGGCCGGGTGCACGGCGACGAGGTCGCCGTACCGGACGGAGACGGCGACGGCCTGCAGGGGCCCGGTCGCCCGCACGGCGGGTCCGGCACGACGGTCCCGCACGACGGGTCCCGCACGACGGGGTCCCCTCACGACGGGTCCCGCACGACGGGGCCCCTCATGAGGGGTCCTCGACGACCAGGAGGTAGCCCTCCGGGACGGGGCGGAGCCGGACCAGGGTGCCGGGCGGCAGGTCGGCATGGGCCGGCAGCGGCAGGAACCCGTCCGCGGTCACCACCGCATACTCCTCCCCCAGCCGCCCCTCCCCGCCGATCTTGCCGTCCCGGATCGTCACCGTCCGCGGCAGCCGCTGCGCCACCGCCGGGTCGTGGGTGACCAGCAGCACGGTCGTGCCCAGCTCACGGTTGGCCCGGGCGATCGCCTGCAGCACCGTGTCCCGGGCGGTGTGGTCGAGCTGGCTGGTCGGCTCGTCGGCCAGCAGCAGGCCGGGCCGGGACGCGAGCGCGACGGCCACCGCGGTCAGCTGCAGTTGCCCGGCGGTGAGCTCGGACAGCGGCGCGTGCGCGACCGAGGCCAGCCCGACCGAGGCCAGGACCTCCTGCGGCGCCGGCAGGTCGGACGTGCGGCGGCGGGTCCAGCGCTGCGCGAAGGCGACGTTCTGGACCGGGTCCCGGTACGGCACGAGGTTGCGGGCCGCGCCCTGCAGCATGATCGAGACCTGGGTGGCGCGCAGGTCGTCCAGGGCGCGGTCGGACAGCCCGGACAGCTCGGCGTCGCCGAGGAAGATCTTGCCGGCGCTGGGCCGGAACACCCCGCCGAGCAGGCTCAGCAGCGTGGACTTGCCGGCGCCGGACGGGCCGAGCAGGCCGACCAGCTCGCCGCCGCGGACGTCGAGGTCCACACCGGACAGTGCGGCCACGTCGTGCCCCTCGGTGTGGTAGAGGTGCACGAGCCGCTCGGTCCGCACCGGCAGGCCGCTCACACCGACTCCCGGACCCGGGACAGCCGGTTGCCGGCCGCCGCGACGAGCAGGCCGCACAGCCAGGTGACCGCGCCCAGCACGGCCAGCGCGATCCCGGTCACCGCCAGCACCACCGGCCAGGGCGCGGACAGGTCCACTGTGGACACCGGCCGCGGGGTGGCGAAGAGCGGGACCGTCGGCAGCGCGAAGGCGGCCCCGAGGATCCCGCACCCGGCGCCGGCCAGCACGGCCAGCAGCGCGGCCGGGAGCTGCTCGCCCACGGCGGTGCGGCGCAGGCCGCGGCGCGGCACCCCGCTCAGCTCCAGGCAGGCCAGGTCGCGGGTCCGGCGCCGCCAGCTGCTCACGACCAGCAGCACCAGCACCAGCGCGGCCAGCAGCAGCCCGGCGACCGCGGCCAGCACGCCGAGCTGCAGGCTCCAGGCCGGCACGGAGGAGTCGTAGCCGGCGCGCACGGCGCTCACCTGCCGTACGGCGGAGACCTCGACGCCGGCGCGGCTCAGCGCGGTCCGGACCCGGTCCACGACGGCCGGGTCCTCGGTGTCGAACCAGGCCTGGATGCGGGCACCGCTGCCGGCCCGGGTGCCCCAGTGCGTGAGCAGGTCGAGGTCCACCACCGCGGCCGCCCCCTCCAGGCTGGGCGCCCGGGCCAGCGTGGCGATCCCGGTCATGGTCCGGTCGGAGCCGCTGAGCCCGCGGCCGACCACGGTGCCGCCGGAGTCCGGCCCGATGACCACCGCCGGCAGCGGCGCCGGGAACCAGCGCGAGGTGAGCACGGGCGTGCTCCGGCCGTCCCCGGCGACCCGCAGGGTCAGGCCCGACGGGGCGGCGGCCGGGCCGCCGGATGCGGCGGCGGCCGGGTCGATCCGGGTCAGCCGGTCCGTGCCCGGGCGCCAGTCCCCGACCGCGCCGGGCAGGTCGGTGGTGCCGCCGGCGGCGCGGACGTCGCCGATCGTGACGCTGCCGGAGTACGCCGCCCCGTACGTGACCGAGACCGAGAAGCCGACGACCGTGCAGCCGGCGGCGCAGCCCACCGGCGCGCCCAGCCGGGCCGGCCCGCGGTCCGGGATCGGGCCGAGGTCGACGTTGCGCTGGTTGCCGCCCGCGTCCACCAGCGCCAGCAGTAGCCGGG
>DATINN010000183.1:0-6340 GCA_035474175.1 Mycobacteriales bacterium
CTCGGTGCTGGGGCCGTACGTGCACGGCGACCGGGCCTGGCACGCGCACCAGGGCCAGCGGGTCGTGGAATACCAGCAGGCGCTGCAGACGGTCAGCGACCCGCTGCTGGGCTGGACCACGGTCGGCGGCCGGCAGTACTACGTGCGCCAGTTCCGGGACATGAAGGGCGCGATCACCGTCGACGGGATCGATGCCGCCGCGCTGGCCGACTACGCCGGGGTGTGCGGCTCGCTGCTGGCCAAGGGGCACGCCCGGACCAGCGGCGCGTCGATCATCGCCGGCTACGTGGGGCACGGCCCGACGCTGGACGAGGCGCTGTGCCGCTTCGCCCGGGCGTACGCGGACCAGACCGAGGCCGACCACGCCGCGCTGCAGCGGGCCGTCGACCGGGGCGTGCTGCCGGCCGACCCCGACCACTGACGGTCGGGGGTCGTCGGTAACTCGATGGTTCAGGGCTGCGCCGACGGGGTAATGGGCGACCACTAGTCAGCGCCGGCGCGCAGCCGAGCCAAGGCCCGGGCGTCCCGGAGCGATGACTGGCGCATTTCTGATCCAGGGCGTACCGTACGACCGCTCGACCTGAGGTTCTTGACCCCAACCTTGGAGGACCCGTTGTCCGCCGTCCGTCTGCGCCCGCTCATCGCCGCGCTGGTGCTGGCCCTTGTCGCGACCGTCACCGGGGTGGCCACGGTGCAGCGCCGGGCCTCGGCCGACCCGGTCTACATCCCGTGGCCGCAGCTCCTGCCTGGCCTCACCGATGGCTACGACCCGGGCAGCTCCAACGTCTGCGTGTCGGGCAACGTCAACTGCATCGACTCGCTGGTGCGCGAGATGCAGCGCCGCTACGAGCCGCTGCGCGACACCTGCTCGGACCAGGCGCTGTTCGCGCTGACCTACCTGCGGGTGACCCAGACGTACGCCTGGAGTGCGCGGCAGCCGGGTTACTACCAGGACCCGGGGTGGACCAACCACGCCGTCGCCGTCTTCGCGAAGTACTACCTGCGGGCCTTCGACGCCTGGAGCGCCAACCCCAACTCGACCGCGGTGCCGCAGGCGTGGAAGATCGCGTTCGACGGCGCCCAGGCCGGCAAGATCATGGGCACCGGCAACTTCCTGCTCGGGCTCAACGCCCACATCAACCACGACCTCGCGCTGGCGATGTCGGCGGCCGGGCTGACCCAGGCCGACGGGCAGTCGGCCAAGCCCAACTACGACAAGATCGACGCCCTGCTCAACTCGGTGACGCTGCCGCTGGTGGCGGAGCTGTCGGCGCGGTTCGACCCGAGCATGGACGACTCCACCCTGCCGCTGAACCTGGACGCGGTCGCGATCGGCAACCTGATGTTCGGCTGGCGGGAGCAGGCCTGGCGCAACGCCGAGCTGATCTCGCTCGCCCCGGCGCTGACCCGGCCGGTGGTGCAGGCGACGATCGACGCCAACTCGGTCACCCAGGCGACGCTCTACTCGACCGCGCTGACCTACCTGCCGTCGGCACCGGGCCGGGTCGACCGCGACACGTTCTGCGCGATGCACCACGACGACCCCGCCCCGGAGGCGTACCCGTTCGGCACGCCCACCGACTGATCCCCGCACCGCCCAGCGTCGGGTGATCAGGGGGTGGCGGGGATTTCGGGGCGCAGGATCGTGGCCGGCGCGTCGCCCGTGGCCGGGTAGGCCAGCGCCTCGCCGGCGACCGTGAGGTGCACCTCCGAGCCGGGCTCGGGCCGGTCGTGCCCGGCCACCCGGGCCAGCACCTCGGTGCCGCCGGGCAGGAGCTCCAGCCGGACGGCGGCGTCGTGCCCGAAGTAGCTGACGTCGCGGACGCGGGCCCGCACCCCGGCCCCGTCCGGGCTCAGCACCAGCTGTTCCGGCCGGAGCAGGATCCGGGCCGGCCCGTCGACGGCGCCGCGGACGGCCAGCGAGCCCAGCTCGCACCGGGCGTACCCGCCGGCGATCGCGGCCGGCAGCAGCACGGCCTCGCCGACGAACCCGGCCACCCCGGCGTCCGAGGGCGACCGGTACACGGTCTCGGGGGCGTCCAGCTGCACCAGCCGGCCCTGCCGCATCACCGCGACCTGGTCGGCCATCGACAGCGCCTCGGCCTGGTCGTGGGTGACCAGCACCGCGGTCGTCTCGGCCGCGGTCAGCGCCTCGGCCACCGCCCGCCGGGTCGACTCCCGCAGGCCCGCGTCCAGCGACGAGAACGGCTCGTCCAGCAGCACGATCGACGGCCGCGGCGCCAGCGCCCGGGCCAGCGCGACCCGCTGCTGCTGCCCGCCGGAGAGCTCGTGCGGGTGCCGCGGGCCCAGCGCCGGCTCCAGCCCGACCAGCTCCAGGAACGAGGCCACCGTCGCCGCGGTCCGGGCCCGCCGCGGCAGCCCGAAGCCGACGTTCGCCGCCACCGACAGGTGCGGGAACAGCGCGCCCTCCTGCGGCACGTAGCCGACCCGGCGGTGCTGCGGCGGCCGCGGCCGGCCCTGCCCGGCCACCAGCCGCAGCAGCGTGGTCTTGCCGCACCCGGACGGCCCCAGCACCGCGGTCAGCGTGCGGGCCGGCACGTGCAGGTCGACCCCCTGCAGCACCGGGGTCGAGCCGAACGCCTTGGTGACGCCGGTGAGGGTCAGTGCCGTCATCCCGTCGCCCTTCTCGCTTGGCGGGTGAGCAGGTAGGTGGCCGGCGCCGACAGCAGCACCAGCAGCGCCGCGTACGGCGCGGCGGCACCGTAGGCCAGGCTGTTGCTCTGGTTCCAGAACTCCGTCGCCAGCGTCCGGGTTCCGAGCGGGGACAGCAGCAGGGTCGCGGTCAGCTCGGTGACCACGGCCAGGAAGACCAGCGCGGCGCCGGCCCCGAGGCCCGGGGCGATCAGCGGCAGCGTCACCCGCCGCAGCGTGCCGACCGTGCCGAGGCCGAGGCTGCGCGCGACGTGGTCGAGCACCGGCGGCGCCTGGGCCAGCGCCGCCCGCACGGTCACCACCGCCCGCGGCAGGAACAGGATCGCGTAGCCGGCGATGAGCAGCGGCACGGTCTGGTAGAGCGGCTTGGCCGCCCGGATCGCGATCGTGACCAGGGCCAGCGCGACCACGATCCCGGGCAGCGCGCTGGAGACGTACGTGCTGCGCTCCAGCATCGAGCTGAGCCGGCCCCGGTGCCGCACCGCCAGCCACGCCGCCGGCACCGCGAGCAGCACGGTCACCCCGGCCGCGACCGCGCCGAAGCCGAGCGACGTCCCGGTCGCCTGCAGCAGCGTCGCGGTGTCGATGCCGGTCGAGCTGCCGGCCACCAGCCAGCGCACCAGGCTGCCCAGCGGCACGCCGAGCGCCAGCGCGGTCAGCCCGGCCAGCCCGAGCAGCACCGGGGCGGTGGCGCGGCCCAGCCGGGCCCGGGTCACGGCTCGCGGAGCGCCCCCGCCCAGCCGCGCGTAGCGGGCCCGGCCGCGCAGCCCCAGCTCGGCCAGCAGCAGCCCCAGGCACAGCAGCACCAGCACCCCGGCCAGCATGGTCGCGGCCGCGCTGTTGAACGAGGACTGGTACTGGTCGTAGATGGCGGTGGTGAACGTCGGGTAGCGCAGCAGCGCCAGCGCGCCGAACTCGGCCAGCAGGTGCAGCGCGACCAGCAGCCCGCCGCCGAGCAGGGCCGGGCGCAGCTGCGGCAGCACCACCCGGCCGAAGGTCGCGAACCGGCCCAGCCCCAGCGCGTACGCCGTCTCCTCCAGGCCCGGGTCGAGCCCGCGCAGCGCGGCCGTGGCCGGCAGGTAGACCAGCGGGAAGTAGGACAGCGTGGTGATCAGCAGCGCCCCGGTGTAGCCGTCCAGCCGCGGCGCGATCGAGACCCAGCCGAACGCGTTGACGAACGACGGCACCGCCAGCGGCGCCACCAGCAGCACCGTCCACAGGCGACGGCCGGGCAGGTCCGAGCGCTCGACCAGCCAGGCCGCGGCCGTGCCGATGGCCACGCACAGCGCGACGCAGCCGGCCGTGAGCCGGGTCGTGTTCCACAGCAGCTCGGCCGTGCGGTCCCGGAACACCAGCCGCGACCCCTCGGCCCAGCCCGTCTGCACCGCCTCGTACGCCACGAAGCCCAGCGGCACCAGCGTCAGCAGCGCCACCACCGCGCCGGCCACGACCAGCAGCACCGGCGGCCGCGGGGAGCGGCGCCGGACCGGGGCCGGGGACGGGGCGGTGGCGACCATGGCCTACAGCAGCCCGGCCTGCTGCATGAGCGTGACGACCTGGGCCCCGTTGAGCACGCCGATGTCGATCGTCGGCGGGTCCAGCTCGGACAGCGGCTTGAGCACCTTGTTGGCCGCGACCCCGTTGCCGACCGGGTATTCCAGCGCCTTGCTGTCGACCAGCGCCTGCTGCCCCTGCTTGCCGGTCAGGTAGCGCACCAGCTTCTGCGCGTCCTCGGCGTGCTTGCTCGACTTGAGCACGCCCGCCCCGGAGGTGGACAGGAACGCGCCCGGGTCCTTCTTGCCGAAGAACTCCAGCTGCACGTTCTTGCTGTTGGCGCCGGACTCGGCCTGGTCCTGATACCAGTAGTAGTGGTAGATGATCCCGGTCTTGATCTCGCCGGAGTTGACCGCGGACATGATGGCCACGTTGTTGCGGTAGATCTTGGCGTTGGCCTTCAGGCCCTGCAGCCAGGTCGCCGCCCTGGCCTCGCCCTCGACCGCGACCACGGCGCTGACGATGGCCTGGAAGTCGGCCCCGGACGGGGCGATGCCGACCTGGCCCTTCCAGGCCGGGTCGGCCATGTCCATGATCGAGGCCGGCAGCTGGTCCTTGGTCACCGCCGCCGTGTTGTACGCCAGCACGGTGGAGCGGGCGGCGAAGCCGATCCAGTCCTTCTTCGAGGACACGTACGCCGCCGGGACCTGCGTCATCGTGTCCGCCTCCAGCGGCGCGAACAGGCCCTTGCCGGAGACCATCGTCATGGCCGGTGAGTTTTCGGTGAGGAAGACGTCGGCGGGGGAGGCGGAGCCCTCCTGGACGAGCTGGTTGCCGAGCTCCGAGTCGCTGCCGTTGCGCAGCGTCACGTCGATGCCGGTCTCCTTGGCGAAGCCCTTGAGCATCGCGGCCACCAGGTCCTCGTGCTGCGCGTTGTAGACGACCAGCTCGCCGCCGGAGCCGCCGGAGCCGCCGCCGCAGCCCGCGGAGAGGGCCAGCACCGCCGTCCCGACGACCGCCGCCAGTGTCCGACCGCGCCAGCGCATGCGAAGCTCCATCCATCCGTGAGGTTAGGCGAACCTTACCTCGCCTTCCCCGGTGCGGACCGGGCGGATGCGTGCGGTCTGTGGTTCAGTCGGGGCGTGACCAGCCCGCACCGGTCCGGGACCGGCGACCGATGACCGGCCCGGACACCGCCCAGCGCAGCCTGGACCACTGGAGCGAGGCCGGCCGGGCCGAGATGGAGGCGTTCTACGCCCTGGCCACCGAGGACTACCGCCAGCTGGCCGCGGCCGGCGACTGGTCGGCGGCGCTGCGGGCGGTCGCCACCGACGGCCGGGTCACGCTGCTGGACGTCGCCTGCGGCAGCGGCAAGTGGCCGGCCGCGCTGCTGGCGGCCGGGCTGGACGAGCGGCTGCGGATCGAGGTCGACCTGCTCGACCCGTCGGCGTTCAGCCTGGCCGAGGCGCGGGCGGTGCTGGCGCCGCCGTTCACCGGGGCGGCCGACCACCAGGTCGGCATCCAGGACCTCGACCCGGCCGCCGGCCCGTACGACGTGGCCTGGGCCGTGCACGCGCTCTACGCGCTGCCGCCGGAGGAGCTCGGCGCCGGGCTGGCCCGGATGGTGGCGGCGGTCCGCCCGGGCGGGCTCGGGATGGTCGCGCAGGCGACCGCGGCCTCGCACTACCTGGCCTTCTACGAGGCGTACCGGGAGACCGTGGCCGAGCCGGTCACGCCGTTCACCACGGCCGAGCAGGTCGTGGACGCGCTGCGGGCGACCGGCGTCACACCGTCGGTCCGGGTCCTCACCTACCGGACCCGGTCCTCGGACCTGGCCGTGGTCGAGGGCTTCCTGCAGCGCTGCGCCTTCGACGACACCCTGACGCTGGCCGAGATGGAAGCCGGCGGCCCGCTGGCCGACTACCTGGACGGCTGCCGCGACGCCGCCGGCTTCCACTTCGACCACGAGGTCCAGCTGGTCACCTGGAGCTGAGCAGCTCCTCGGACACGGTCCACCGCCGGGCCGCGCAGTCCAGCGCGTACGCGGCGACGGGCCGTAGACACCCTCCCGCTGCGGCGCGGTCGTCTGCGCGCCGTACGGCCACGGGGTGTCGGGGCGGTGATGGAGTGCTCGTGACAGGTCGTCCTCGGTAGGATGTAAGCGGAGGAACCT
>DATINN010000184.1:0-8267 GCA_035474175.1 Mycobacteriales bacterium
GGCCGGCACCCCGACGGGGAGCGTCTCGGGCTTGCCCGGCAGCCGGGTGAACAGCACCCCGGCCGCGACGATCAGCGCCAGTGCCAGCGTGGCCGCGACGGTGCGCCGGCGCCGGATCCCGGAGATGCGGGCGTGCACGTCGGACACCCGGGTCGGGTTGTCCGGCAGCTCCTCCGCGTGCGCCGCCAGCAGGGTGCGGAGATCCTCGATCACTGTCCGCCTCCGATCGTCCGGGTGAGGTCGGCGTCGCGGCGCAGCGCCGCCAGCGCCTTGGCCGCCTGGCTCTTGACCGTCCCCTTGCTGACGCCGAGCGCGGCCGCGGTGTCGGCCTCGGACAGGTCCTCGTAGTAGCGCAGCACCACCACCGCCCGCTGCCGCCGCGGCAGCGTGCCCAGCGCCCGCCACAGGGCGTCCCGGTCCTCGACCGAGCTCACCGCAGGCGCGGGCCGCTCAGGTAGCCGGGAAGTGGGCCGCTCGCCCATCCACTTGCGCCGCCACCAGGTCGCGTACGTGGTGACCAGCACCCGCCGCACGTACGGCTCCGGCGCCCCGTCGATCCGCCCCCAGGCGAACCAGGACTTCGCCAGCGCCGTCTGCAGCAGGTCCTCGGCCAGCGCGTGCTCACCGGTCAGCAGGTACGCCGTGCGCAGCAGCGTCCGGGACCGGGTCGCGACGAACTCGTCGAACCCCTCGCGGTCGGCCATGCAGATCCTCCTCGGTCATCGGGAAGGACCAGTCGGGGCGGCGTTCAGGTTGCCGAGCGCGCCATGACGAGCGCATCGGTGCCGCTGGGCTGGTAGTACTTCCGGCGGCGGCCGACGGTGACGAAGCCGTGCCGTTCGTACAGGCGCTGGGCGACGGCGTTGTCGACCCGGACGTCGAGGAAGACCGGGCGGGGGCCGGCCGCGGTGAGCAGGTCGCGCAGCAGCAGCGTGCCGAGGCCGCGGCCCTGGACGGCGCCGGTGACGCCGATCGTGAGGACGTGGGCCTCGTCCCCGAAGACGGCCAGCCCGGCATACCCGACGACGTCCGGGCCGAGCAGCGCGACCACGTAGTGCCGGGTGTCGGTCTCGGCCAGCTCGTTCCAGTAGGCCCCCGCCGACCAGCTCTCCTCGCGGAAGAGCTCGTGCTCCAGCTGCAGCACCGGGGCGACGTGCCACCAGCGCATCCGGGTCAGCTCGATCCGGCCTTCGGGCACGGACCGAGCGTAGTCGCTCACGGGGTGGAACGACCGGTACGCCCGATGCGTCCGCCCGGGTGACCCGACCCAGGAAGGGAGTGCGCCATGCCCGGGACGCCCGGATACGGTGACCCCATGCGCAGACGCCTCGCCGTTGCCCTCGTCGGCCTGTGCGGCCTGCTCGCCGGGTGCGCCAGCACCGTCCAGGGCACCGGCACGATCGCCGCCGACGCCGCCCGCCCCAGCGGGGCGCCGACCGCCTCCGGCTCCGCGAGCGCCAGCCCCGACCCCAGCAGCAGCGCGTCCGGCAGCGGCCGCAGCTCGCTGACCTGCTCGGGCTCGAAGATCTCCCCGGCCGGCTCGCCGTACTGCTTCACGATGCCGTCGGGCTTCCAGGACGTCTCCTCCTCGGTCACCGTGGACGCCAGCATCGGCCAGGAGAAATACCGCTCGGCCGTCGCGCTGGGTGACCGCGACCTCATCATCGTCAGCGTGTACGAGCTGCGCGCCGACACCGACGACATCAGCGACGACACGCTCGAGGGCGAGCTGAAGACGGTGCTGGCCCAGCTGGCCACGCAGGGCTTCACGTTCCGCTCGACCACCGCCGACAAGACCTCGGTCGACGGCGCCCGCAGCTTCGGCTACCACGCCAGCCAGAAGTCCTCCGGGCTGGAGTCGGACGTCTACTTCCTCTTCCGCGGCAAGAACGAGCTGCAGGTCAACTGCCAGTGGAAGACGAAGGAGGCCCAGATCACCAAGGGCTGCAAGTCGGTGCTCTCGTCGCTGCAGTTCAAGTCGGTCAAGTAGCGGCCAGCAGGTCGGCGGCCGTCTTCAGGTCCTCCCGCAGGTGCGCCAGCGGCGCCCCGTTCGGCCCGAACCGGATCGCCGCCGACGGGTGGTAGGTCGGCAGCACCCGCCGGCCGTCCACCTCGTGCACCGTGCCGCGGACCGCGCCGAGGGTGCTCCCGCGGCCCAGGAACGCGACCGCGGCCGACAGGCCCAGGGTGACGATCAGCGCCGGGTCGACCAGCGCGAGCTTGCGGTCCAGCCAGCCCCGGCAGCGCACGGCCTCGGTCGTGGTCGGGGTCCGGTTGCCCGGCGGCCGGCACTGCAGCACGTTGACCACGGCGACCGCGTCCCGCTCCAGCCCGGCCTCGGCCAGCAGCCGGTCCAGCAGCTGCCCGGCCCGGCCCACGAACGGCCGCCCGGTCCGGTCCTCGTCCGCCCCGGGGGCCTCGCCGACCAGGGCCAGCCGGGCGCCGGCGGGCGCGTCCCCGACGACCACGGTGGTCCGGGTCGCGGCCAGCTCCGGGCAGGCCACGCAGGTCTGCGCGGCCGCCGCCAGCTCGGCCCAGGACCCGCAGCCGGTGGCCGTGGCGACCACCTGCAGGGCCACCGGGTCGACCCGGAACCGGGGCCCGGCCGGGCGGGACGTGCTCACCGCACCCCCCGCGCGAGCCCGCCGGCCGCGGACCGGTACGCCCGGTGCAGGAACGCCCGCAGCCGCAGCGTCACCATCTCCGGCCGCTCCATCATCGCCAGGTGCCCGGCGCCGGGCAGGATCAGCAGCTCCGCGTTGGGCAGCGCCGCAGCCATCCGCCGGCTGTGCTCGACCGGGGTGAGCAGGTCCTTGTCGCCGACCACGATCAGCGTCTCCAGGTCCCGCAGCCGGGCCAGCGCGGCCAGCTTGTCGTGCGCGTTCAGGGCCGGGAAGAAGTCGGCCACGACCTCGACCGGGGTGTTGGAGATCAGCTGCCCGACGTACTCGACCAGGGCCGGGGACACGTCGGTGGAGCCGAAGGAGTAGCGCCGGGTCAGCAGCCAGGCGATGTCCGAGCCGATCCGGCGGCTGCGCTCGATCAGGCCGGCCCGCGACCGCATCACCCGCAGCGCGTACGGCAGGACGGGCGCACGCAGCTTGGCCGTCAGCGCCGGGAAGCCCAGGGTCACCTCGGCCAGCCGGCCGGTGGAGGTGGACAGCAGCGCCACCCCGATCACCCGCCGCTCGAACAGCTCCGGGTGCCGGTCGGCCAGCGCCATGATCGTCATGCCGCCCATCGAGTGGCCCACCAGGACCACCGGCCCGGTCGGGACCACGTCGGCCAGCACCCGGAACAGGTCGTCGCCGAGCTGGTCGATGGTCGCGGTCTCGGCCGGGGCCCGCCCGGACCGGCCGTGCGAGCGGCAGTCGTAGAACACCATCCGCAGCTCGGGGTGGGTCACCTCGGCCAGCCCGAGCCGCTGGTAGTGCCAGGAGCCCATGGCCAGGCAGTAACCGTGCGCGAACACCACGGTCAGCGGCGCGTCCCGGGGCCCGACCTCCTCGACGGCCAGCGGCAGCCCGTCGTCGGTGGTGACGGTGCGGTTGCGGTCGGCCGGCAGCCGGCCGAACGGCTCGCCCGCCTCCGGGTCGGGGCCGTTGCGGATCCGGCCGATCGCGTAGCGCTCGGTGGCCAGGCCGACCGCCGCGCCCGCCGCGACCAGGCCGGCCACCCCGGCCGCGACGCCGAGCACGCCCGCGCGCCTCACGGCAGCCGGCCCGTGTACGCCCGCGGCACCCGCGCCCCCAGCCGGGTCACGATCTCGTACGAGATGGTGCCGGTGGCCGCGGCCCAGTCCTGCGCGGTCGGCTCGCCCCGGTCGCCCGGGCCGAACAGCACGACCTCGTCGCCGGCCGCGACCGCGTCGTCGCCGGTGTCGACCACGAACTGGTCCATGCAGACCCGGCCGGAGATCGTCCGGCGCCGCCCGCCCAGCAGCAGCGGCCCGACGGAGGTGGCGTTGCGCGGCACCCCGTCGGCGTACCCGAGCGGGACCAGGGCCAGACCGGTCTCGGTCTCCGTCACGTACACGTGCCCGTAGGAGACGCCGCTGCCGGCCGGGACCCGCTTGGCCAGCGCGACCGTGGACCGCAGCGTCATGGCCGGGCGCAGCCCGAAGCCCTCCGGCGGCACCGGGGTCAGCCCGTAGACGGCGATGCCCGGGCGGACCAGGTCGAAGTGCGCGTCCGGCAGGGTCAGCGTCGCGGCCGAGTTGGCCAGGTGCCGCAGCGGCGGGTCGACGCCGAGCCGCCGGGCCACCTCGACCGCGTCCCGGAACTCGGCGACCTGCCGGGCGATGGTCGGGTGCCCGGGCGCGTCCGCGTACGCGAAGTGGCTCCAGATGCCGGCCACCTCGACCTCGCCGGCCGCGGCCGCCTTGGCCGCCGCGGTGACCAGCTCCGGCCAGTCGGCCGACGGCGCCCCGCCCCGGGACAGCCCGGTGTCGATCTTCAGGTGCACCCGGGCCGGCCGGCCGGTGTCCCGGGCCGCCTCGGCCAGCTCGGCCAGCGCCCAGGGCGCGCTCGCGGACAGGTCGACGTCGGCCGCGACCGCGGCGGCCAGGTCCTCACCCGGCGTGGCCAGCCAGCACAGCACCGGCGCGAGCAGCCCGGCCCGGCGCAGCGCCAGCGCCTCCTCCAGGAACGCGACCCCGAGCCACTCCGCGCCGCCGGCCAGCGCGGCCCGCGCCGCCGGGACCAGACCGTGCCCGTACCCGTCGGCCTTGACCACCGCCATCACCGCCGCGGCCGTGCGGGACCGCAGCAGCCCGACGTTGGCCCGGATCGCGTCGAGGTCGACGACCGCCTCCGAGCGCACCATGCGACCATCCTCGCAGAGCGCGTACGGGCCTGAGGCTGCACCGGTTCGGCACCGTGACGAGGGGCCGGCACTGAACTACGTATGGCGCGTTACTGAGTTAGTCTGATCACCGTGCGCTACCGATAGGTAGGGCACAGACTGTTCAGACGTGGCGGACCGACGATGAAGAGCGGGTCGAAGGCGGATCGGGGCGCCTTGCGGCAGCAGATGCTCGATCGAGGCTGCACCCTGAGTGATGTGGCGGCGGAGATGCGCCGCCGCTGGCGGTTCCGGCCGCGCGAGTCCTACCGGCACGCGCACGGCTGGAGCCAGGACGAGGTCGCGGCCCGGTTCACCGAGGTCGCGGCCCGGCTGGCGCCCGGCACCCGGTCCGCGCCGATGGTCGGCACCCGCATCGGCGAGTACGAGCGGTGGCCGCAGGGCGGCCGCCGGCCGTCGCCGTACGTACTGACGGTCCTGGCCGAGGTGTACGGCACCGAGGTGCGCAAGCTGCTCGACGACGCCGACGACCGGGCCATGCCCGAGCAGGACCGGGCCGTGCTGGCCGCGCTGAGCGCCCGCCCGGCCACCACCGCCCCGGCCATCCCGGCCTTCCCGACCTCCCCGGTGGCCGACCGCCCGCTGCAGCGCCGCGTCCCGCAGCCGGTGCACCCGCGGCGCCCGCAGCCGGCCCCGCCGGTCTACGACGTGCCGGCGCCCGCGCCGAGCCCGCCGCCGCTGGTGGTGACCGTGCCGACCCGCCGGCTGTCGGCGCTGGCCGACGCGGCCCGGATGTCGGTGCCGCGCCGCCGCGGCGAGCTGGCCACCCCGGCCAGCCGGGCCGAGGAGGCCGAGCTGATGACCGCGGCCGCCGCGACCGCGGCCGAGTTCGGCGAGTGGGCCGAGGCCAGCTCGGTCGGGCCGATCACGCTGGAGCAGCTCAACCACGACGTCCGCGAGATCGCCCGCGACTACCTGACCCAGTCGCCGTACCCGCTGCTGCGCCGGACGCTGGACCACCGGTCCCGGGTCTTCTCGCTGCTGGAGGGGCGGCTGCGACCGGCCCACGCCCGCGAGCTGTACGTGCTGGCCGGCAAGCTGTGCGGGCTGGCCGCCTGGATGGTGGACGACCTCGGCTACCGGGCCCAGGCCGGCACCCACGCCCGGATCGCCGGGCTGTGCGCCGACCTGGCCGACCACTCGCCGCTGCGCGGCTGGGTCCGGGCCACCCAGAGCAAGCTGTCCTACTGGGACGGCCGGCCCCGGACCTCGGCCCAGTTCGCCGAGGACGGCCTGGGTGAGGACGTGCGGGACTCCGGCCGGGTGCTGCTGGCCGGGCTGGCCGCCCGCGGCTGGGCCCGGGAGGGCGACCGCGAGCGGGCCGCGCACAACCTGGCCCGGATGACCGCCGAGCGGGAGGCGCTGGACGCGCCGGACGAGGTCGGCGGCGTGTGGGGGTTCACCGAGGCCCAGCAGTTCTACCTCGCCGGCACCACCCACCTGCACCTGGACGAGCCGGCGGAGGCCGGCCGGGCCGCGGACCGGGCGGTGTGGCTGTTCGAGATCGCGCCGCCGCAGGAGCGGTTCTACGGGGCCGAGACGCTGGCCCTGCTCGACTCGGCCATCGCGCACGTGCAGACCGGCGACCTGGCCGAGGCCGCGCAGCGGCTGGAGCCGGTGCTCTCGCTGGCCCCGGACAAGCGGGTCGAGCTGATCTGCCGGCGTTCGGCCGACCTGCAGCGCGTGCTGGAACGCAGCGGCCGGCCGGTCGGCGGGCCGATGGCGGCGCTGGTCGACCACATCCCCGACTTCCTGAGCAAGGCGGGCTAGATTCGCCGCCCATGAGCGGTTTCACGGCCGGTGGCCTGGCCCGGTTGGAGCGGGTGCTGGCCCGGCACGTCGACGCCGGCACCGTGCCCGGCATCGTCGCGCTGGCCGGCCGGGGCGGGGCGACCGAGGCCGTGCTGCTCGGGTCCACCGCGCCCGGCGGCCCGCCGCTGGCCCGGGACACGATCTTCCGGATCTCCTCGATGACCAAACCGGTCACCGCGGTCGCGGCGCTGACCCTGGTCGAGGACTGCGTGCTGCGGCTGGACGACCCGGTCGACGAGCTGCTGCCGGAGCTGGCCGACCGGCGGGTGCTGACCGGCCCGGCGGCGCAGCTCGAGGACACCGTGCCGGCCGACGGGCCGATCACGCTGCGGCACCTGCTCACGTTCACGATGGGCTTCGGGCAGCTGATGGCCGACCCCGCGGCGTACCCGGTCGTGGCCGCGGCGGCCGAGCGCGCGATCGGGATGGGGCCGCCGGACCCGGCCGCCACCCCGGCCCCGGACGAGTGGCTGCGGCGGCTGGGCGAGCTGCCGCTGATGTGGCAGCCGGGGCGGCGCTGGGCGTACAACACCTCGGCCGACGTGCTCGGGGTGCTGATCGCCCGGGCCGCCGGGACGACGCTCGGGCGGTTCCTGGCCGAGCGCGTGTTCGGGCCGCTGGGGATGCGCGACACCGGCTTCAGCGTGCCGGCCGCCGACCTCGGCCGGTTCCTGCCGGCGTACGCGAAGGAGGGCGGCGAGCCCGTCGTCTTCGACCCGGTGGACGGGGCGTGGAGCCGGCCGCCGGCGTTCGAGTCCGGCGCCGGCGGGCTGGTGTCCACGGCCGACGACATGGTCGCCTTCGGCCGGATGCTGCTGGCCGGCGGCGGGACGGTGCTGTCCCGGTCCACGGTCGCGGCCATGACCACCGACCAGCTCACCCCGGCCCAGCGGGAGGTCGTGGTCTGGCCGCCGTGGGACGGCGCCAGCTGGGGCCTGGGCGTCGGCGTGACCCTGACCCGGACCGGTCCGGCCGCCAGCCCGGGCCGGTTCGGCTGGGACGGCGGGCTGGGCACGTCCTGGTCCTCCGATCCGGCCGAGGACCTGGTCGGCGTGCTGCTGACCCAGGTGATGTGGGACTCGCCCGGTGCCCACGCGATCGTGGACGACTTCTGGACGGCGACGTACGCCGCCCTGGACTGACCCTCAGCGCAGCGTCCGGAACGCCTCCGGCAGCGCGTCCAGCACCCCGGCCGCGGTCGTGGTCGCCCCGTCGGCGGCGATGGCCCCGGCCAGCCCGTGCAGGTACGCGGCCGCCGCGGCCGCCTCCCCCGGCGCCAGCCCGCCGGCCAGCAGCGCGCCGCCCAGCCCGGACAGCACGTCGCCGCTGCCGGCGGTGGCCAGCCAGCCGGTACCGGTCGGGTTCACGTACGCCGTCCCGTCGGGCTCGGCGACCACGGTGGCGTTGCCCTTGAGCAGGACGGTCGCACCGAGGTCCGCGGCCAGCCCGAGCGCGGCGCCGACCCGGTCGGCGCCCACCGGCCCGGCGATCCGCTCGAACTCGCGGTCGTGCGGGGTCAGCACCGTCGGCGCGGTCCGCCGCCGGACCAGCTCCGGCTCCTTCCCGACCAGCGTCAGCCCGTCCGCGTCGAC
>DATINN010000185.1:0-1607 GCA_035474175.1 Mycobacteriales bacterium
GCCGCCGCGCTGACCGTGCTGGCCGCCGGCCGGGCCCGGACGCACGCGGCCGAGGACGCGGACACGCCCCGCCCGGACACCGACGTGGAACCGGCCGCGGACGGCCCGGCCGCGGACCGCTCGGCCGCGTGACTCACCGGACCGCGAGCACGGCGAGGCCGGCGGCACCGGCGAGCAGGCAGTAGACGGCGAACGGAACGAGCGTCCGGGTCGCGAACCAGCGGGTCAGCCAGCGCACCGACGCGTACGCGCCGAGACCGGAGACCACGCTGCCGGCCACGACCTGGCCGTGGATGCCCGCGCCGAGCGGGCCGGCCAGGTCCGGGAGCTTGAGCACCCCCGCGGCCAGGATCACCGGCGTGGCCAGCAGGAAGGAGAAGCGGGCGGCGTCCTCGTGGTCGAGCCCGCGGATCAGCCCCGCGGTCATGGTCGCGCCGGACCGGCTGATGCCCGGCAGCAGCGCCAGGATCTGGGCCGAGCCGATCCACAGCGCGGCCGGGACGCCGAGCGAGGCCAGCCGCCGGTCGGTGCCGACCTCGGTGGCCACCGCGCCGGCCGGGGCGGGTGGAGTGCGCCGGTCCGACCGACGCAGCCGCTCGCCGAGCAGCAGGATCACGCCGTTGACGATCAGGAAGGCCGCGGCCGGCGCCGGCCGGCCCAGGACGGTCCGGAAGGTGTGCTCCAGCAGCAGCCCGGCCACCCCGACCGGGATCGTGGCCAGCACGATCAGCCAGGCCAGCCGTTCGTCCGAAGTGGACACCCGCCGGTGCCGGACCGAGGTCACGAAGCCGCGGACGATCCGGACCCAGTCGGAGCGGAAGAAGACGATCAGGGCGAGGGCGGTCGCGACGTGCAGGCCGACGACGAACGCCAGGTACGGCGACTCCGGCGCCGACACGTCCAGGTCCCGGGCCCACCGGCCGCCGATGAGAGCGGGCAGCAGCACGCTGTGCCCGAGGCTGGAGACCGGGAACAGCTCGGTCACCCCCTGCACGAGGCCGACGACGATCGCCTCCGGATACGTCAGTGCCACGCTCCACCCACCCCCAGCCCTGGCGGGCGGACGCCCCCCGTGCCGGCGACGCTAGGACCACCCCGGTTAGCGACCGGCAAAGCGACCGGCGACCGCGTCAGTGACCGCGGCGCGGCGCGGCGCCGGCGGTGCTCACCACGGGACCGGGAACCCGACGAGGAGCGCGGCCGCGATGAGCGCAGCCGCGACGAAGTCCACGGCGGCGCAGAACGGCGGCCACCACCGGGTGCCGGCCACGAAGCCGGTGCGGTGCTGCCAGAGGTCCTTGAGGCCGTGGCCGGCCAGACCGGCCACGATCAGCCAGGGCGGCCCGGTCACCGCGGCGGCCGCGACGACCACGAAGACCGCCACCACGGCCGTCTCGACGGCCAGGACGTGCCGTCGCCCGTCGGCGACGGCGAACCCGATATAGACGGCGGCGATGAGCGGCAGCGAGAGCGCGTAGACGACGCTGCTGTGCAACCAGGGAAAGCCCAGCGGCGCCAGGGCCTGGGCCACGCCGAGGACGGCGCCCCAGGCCAGCGGTCCGCGCAGGTCGAGGGGGACGGCGACGGTCGGGCGGGTGATGGTCATG
>DATINN010000186.1:0-7691 GCA_035474175.1 Mycobacteriales bacterium
CGACACTTCCGGCGCCGATCTCCGCCCGCCGACACGCCGGGCAGCGATCTCCACCTGCCGACACCCGGCGCGATCTCCGGCGGCGATCTCGCCGACGCCATCCACCCCGCTGAGCCGGCTCGCTGAGTGCGGCGGTCTACGGGTGGTGCAGGGCCGCGCCGGTGATGCCGTCGAAGACGAGGGCCCGGCGGGCGTCGACGGTGACCCGGACCGCGTCGCCGGCCCGGACCGCGTCCCCCGGCGGGTAGAGCGCCCGCAGCGTCGCCCCGCCGGCGGCGGCCAGCCCGGCCCCGGGCGCGGTCACCGGCGGCGCCCCGACCGCGAGCGTCACGGCCTGGTGCCGCCCGGTGTACTCGACCGCGGTCACCACCGCGTCCAGCGCCACCCCGTCGGTCTGCCCGTCGCCGGGGCGGACGTCCTCGGGCCGCCACCCGAGCACCAGCGGACCGTCCACATCGGACGGTGCCGGTCCCCACAGCGGCAGGGTCCGGCGGCCGACCCGGTAGCCGGCCAGCCCGTCGGTGACCACCAGCCGGGCCGGCACCAGCCCGATCGGCGCCACCGACGCCGCCGCCAGCAGGCTGACCGGCCGGTCGTAGAGCGAGCGCGGCGGCCCGTCCTGCAGCACCGTCCCCTCGTGCAGCAGCGCGACCCGGTCGGCCACGGCCAGCGCCTCGTCCGGGTCGTGGGTGACGTAGAGGGTGGTGACGTCCAGCGACCGGACGACCTCGACGATCCGGCGCCGGACCCGGATCCGCTCGGCCGCGTCCAGGTGCGCCAGCGGCTCGTCCAGCAGGAACGCCCGCGGCGTCTGCACCAGCGCCCGGCCGATCCCGACCAGGCCGCGCTCGCCCTCCGACAGCTGGTCGGGCCGGCGCCGCAGCAGCCGGCCGATCCGGAACTGCCGGGCCCGCCCCTCCACCCGCCGGTCCACCTCCGGCTGCGGCACGTGCCGGGCCCGCAGCCCCCAGCCCAGGTTGGTGGCCACGTCCAGGAACGGGATCAGCGCGCCGGTCTCGAACACCATCGAGACCCGGCGCTGCCCCGGACCCAAGCCGGTGGCCGGCTCGCCGTCGATGACGACCTCGCCGGAGGCGACCGGCAGCAGCCCCGCGACCGTGCGCAGCAGGGTGGACTTGCCGCTGCCGGACGCGCCCAGCACGACGACGAGCTCGCCCGGCCCGGCCAGCAGTGTGACGTCGCGCAGCGCGTCGACGTCGCCGCGCCGCACGGTGACCGCGCGAACGCCGGTCTGGCCGCCCATCCGTCCTCTCTAACACGATTGTCGCGGGGGTGTCAGGACCCGGTGGGACACTCTTTCCGTGCACCAGTCCCGGCCGCGTCGCGTGACGTTGCGTGAGGTGGCGCAGCGGGCCGGCGTCTCGCCGACGACGGCCTCGTTCGTGCTGGCCGGGCGGGACGACATGCGCATCTCGGCCGAGGCCCGGGAGCGGGTCCGGCAGGCCGCGTCCGACCTCGGCTACCGCCCCAACCTGACCGCCCGCAGCCTCCGGACCAAGGTGACCCGCACGATCGCGCTGGTCTCCGACACCATCGCCACCCAGCAGTACGGCGGGGCGATGGTCTACGGCAGCCTCACCGCGGCGCTGGAGGAGGAGCACCTGCTCTTCGTCACCGAGTCCCAGGGCAACTCCGAGGTCGAGGAGCGGCTGATCGAGGACCTGCTCGGCCGGCAGGTCGACGGCTTCGTCTACGCGTCGATGTTCACCCGGCAGGTCACCCTGCCCAAGGCCCTGCACGGCCACCCGGTGGTGCTGCTCAACTGCGTCGGCACCGGCGACGAGCCGCTGCCGACCGTGCTGCCGGACGAGCGCGCGGCCGGCCGGGCCGCGATCCAGGTGCTGCTGGACCAGGGCCACCGCGACGGCATCGTGGTGCTGGGCGAGGTCCCGCCCGGGGTGTACGCGGCCCGCGAGCGGCTGGCCGGGATGGAGGAGACCGGCGTCCGGCTCGACTCGGTGCTGGAGTGCTCCTGGTGGCCGGAGCCCGCGTACGAGGCGGTGCGGCACACGCTCGGGCGGGGGACGCTGCCGCGGGCGCTGGTCTGCCTCAACGACCGCGTCGCCTTCGGGGCGTACCAGGCCCTGCAGGAGGCCGGGGTGCGCATCCCGGCCGACGTCTCGGTGGTCTCCTTCGACGACTCCGACCTGGCCGGCTGGCTGCGCCCGGCGCTGACCAGCGTGGCCCTGCCGCACCTGGAGATGGGCCGGCGCGCGGTCCGGGCGCTGCTGGCGGCGACCCGGGGAGCGGTCGTGGACCGGGTGCCGATGCCGGTGCGGGACCGGGCCTCGGTGGGCCCGCCGCGCGCGGCCGACGGCGTCGCGCGGCGGGGACTGGGCTGAGGCTGCTGCACACTGTCCGGCGTGCACTTCGTCTTCACACCGCCGGCGGAGGCGGCCGCGGGCCTGCTGACCCTGCCCTGGGACCAGCCGCTGGCCGAGTGGACCGACGACCGGCTGGTCGAGATCCGGCAGCGCGGGATCTCCCGGCACGTGGTCCGGTTCGTCGCCGAGGGCGGCGAGGTGTTCGCGATCAAGGAGATCGACGAGCGGCTGGCCCGGCGGGAGCACCGGCTGCTGCGGCGGCTGGACGAGCTCGGCATCCCGGCCGTCGAGGTGCTCGGCGTGGTCGCCGGCCGGCCCGGGCTGGAGGCGGCGCTGGTCACCCGGTTCCTCGACTTCTCCACGCCGTACCGGAACCTGTTCGCCAACCCGCGCGGGCTGCAGCTGACCGACCGGCTGCTGGACGCGCTGGTCGAGCTGCTGGTCCGGCTGCACCTGGCCGGCTTCCTGTGGGGTGACTGCTCGCTGTCCAACACGCTGTTCCGGCACGACGCGGGCGCGTTCGCGGCCTACCTGGTCGACGCCGAGACGGCCGAGCTGCGCCCGACGCTGTCCGAGGGCATGCGCCAGTACGACGTGAGCCTGGCCTTCGAGCGGGTCGGCGGCGAGCTCTACGACCTGCAGGCCGGCGGCCTGCTGTCCACCGACGTCGACCCGCTGGAGGTGGCCGAGCAGGTCCAGGTCCGGTACGACGCGCTGTGGTCGGCGCTGACCCGGGAGGAGCTGCTGCAGCCGGGGGACCAGCGCTACCGGATCGCCGAGCGGCTGCACCGGCTCAACGAGCTCGGCTTCGACGTGGATGAGCTGGAGATCGAGCAGGGCCCGGACGGCAACCGGCTGCGGGTGCGGACCCGCATCGCCGAGCCCGGGCACGACCGGCAGCTGCTGTTCGCCCGGACCGGCATCGACGCCCAGGGCAACCAGGCCCGCCGGCTGCTCAACGACATCGCCAGCTTCCGGGCCTGGCTGGAGCAGACCGAGGGGCGCAAGGTGCCGGAGGCGGCGGCGGCCAACCGCTGGCTGGCCGAGGTCTACGAGCCGGTGATCGCGTCCATGCCGGAGCACCTGCGCGGCCGGCTGGACGACGCCGAGGTCTTCCACGAGATCCTCGAGCACCGCTGGTTCCTGTCCGAGGCCGAGGGCCGCGACGTCGGCACCACCCGGGCGGCCGAGGACTACTTCGCCGGCGTCCTGCCCGCGGTGCCGCCCGACCTCACCACCGGCACGGGCATGCGCGGCATCATCGGCCCCTGAGCGCGAGTACCGTCGTGCGGTGCCGCGCCGCCGCCTGCTGGTCCCGCTCGTCGCCGCCGTGCTGGCCGCGGCGGCCTGTTCGAGCGGGGCGGCGCCGGTGTCCGGGGCGTCGGCGAGCGCGACCGCGTCCGGGGCGGCGAGCCTGGCCGGGGTGTGCCCGGACACGGTGACGATCCAGTCCAACTGGTGGGCGCAGGCCGAGGACGGCGCGATCTACCGGCTGCTCGGCGGCACCCTCGACGTGGACGAGCAGCACAAGCGGGTGACCGGCGCGCTGGTCGCCGACGGCGTCGACACCGGCGTCAAGCTGCAGATCCGCTCGGGCGGGCCGGCCAACGGGTTCGTGCCGGCCGCGAGCGTGCTCTACACCGACCCCTCGGTGCTGCTGGCCACGGCCGACACCGACCAGGTCGCCCAGCTGGCCGGGACCAAGCCGGTCAAGGCCGTCGTCGCCCCGCTGGACCGCTCGCCGGTGGTGCTCATGTACGACCCGGCCCAGCACTCGTACACGTCGATCGCCGACATCGGGAAGGCCGGCACCCGGGTGCTCTACTTCCAGGGCGCGACCTACATCGAATACCTGGTCGGCTCCGGCCGGCTGACCCGGTCCCAGGTCGACTCCGGCTACCAGGGCACGCCCGACCGCTGGGTCTCCTCCCGCGGCAGCATCGTGCAGCAGGGCTTCCTGACCAACGAGCCCTTCGCGTACGAGAAGGAGCTGCCGGCCTGGGACAAGAAGGTGGCGTGGCTCTTGGTGGCCGACGCCGGCTACCCGGTCTACCCGGAGACGCTGACCGTCCGCGCGGACAAGGAGGCCGCCGACGCGGCCTGCCTGCGGAAGCTGGTGCCGCTGATCCAGCGGTCGGCGGCCGGCTACCTCAGCGACCCGGCCGCGACCAACGCGCTGATCGTGAAGCTGACCCAGGACTACGACGCGTACCCCTACTCGGCGGCGCGGGCGGCGTACGCGGCCAAGGTCATGAAGGACAACGCGATCGTCGGCAACGGGTCCAACGCGACCCTCGGCGACTTCGACACGACCCGGGTGACCAGGCTCCTCGACATCGTCCGGCCCGTGTACGCGGCCCAGAAGACGCCGTTGCCAACCGGCTTGACGGCCGCCGATATCGTGACCAATGCCTACATCGACCCCTCGATCGGCGCCGGCTGACAGCACGCTGAGAGTGTTTCAGCCCACGGCTTATCCAGTTGCGGACTATCGCGAAGGGTCTTAGCGTTCCTCCCGGCGGAACGAAACGGTTTCGTTCACTTGCCGTTCACCGGAGGTCTTCCGCATGCAACCGCACGAGGGCGCGGGCCGTTCCGCCGGCGTCCTTCCGGAGCCGGCGATCCCGGGCTCCCCGCGGGGTGTCGCCCGGGAATCGGCGATCTGCGCGGCGGCGCTGGAGTTGCTGGCGGAGGTCGGCTACGACCGCATGAGCATGGACGCGGTCGCGGGCCGGGCCAAGGCCAGCAAGGCCACCATCTACCGGCGGTGGCCGGGCAAGCGGGAGCTGGTGGAATACGCCATCCGCTGCCGCGGGCCGCAGCACATGGAGCCGCCGGACACCGGCAGCCTCCGCGGCGACATCATCGCCACCCTGCGCTCCGCCGCCGAGGGCTTCGCGGCCGAGGACGTCGCGCTGCTGACCGGCGTCCTGCGGGCCATGCGGGGGGCGCCGGAGATCGCCACCACCCTCCGCCAGCAGATGCTGGTGGACAAGCGGGAGATGGGCGCGACGATCATCCGCCGGGCGGTCGAGCGCGGCGAGATCCGCCCCGACGCCGACCCGGGCGTGTTCCACGAGGTCGCGCCGGCCCTCATGTTCTTCCGCATGCTCGTCACCGGTGAGCCCATCGATGACGAGTTCGTCACCCACGTCGCCGACGACGTGCTCATCCCGCTGCTGGCCTGCAGCTCCGGCAACCGCCGGGACGCCGCGGGCACCACCGGCAGCACCCGATCGACGGTTCCATCCGCCAGACAGGAGACATCGTGACCAGCTCCATCGGCGTCGGCCCTGACCCAGCCGCCGCTTCAGACCCAGGCGCCAAGGACTCCCGGCGCTGGCTCGCGCTCGCGGTCATCGCGGTCAGCCAGCTCATGGTCGTCCTCGACGCCTCCATCGTGAACATCGCCCTGCCGTCGGCGCAGCGCGACCTCGGCATCACCGACGCCGACCGGCAGTGGGTCGTCACGGCGTACACGCTGGCCTTCGGCGGTCTGCTGCTGCTCGGTGGCCGCATCGCCGACTACGTCGGCCGCAAGCGGATGCTCATCGTCGGCCTGCTCGGCTTCGCCGGCGCGTCGGCCCTCGGCGGCATCGCCTCGACCGCGGAGCTGCTGTTCGCCGCCCGCGCGCTGCAGGGCGCGTTCGCGGCCCTGCTGGCCCCGGCGGCGCTGTCGCTGATCACCGTGACGTTCACCGAGCCGAAGGAACGGGCCCGCGCGTTCGGCGTGTTCGGCGCCGTCTCCGGCGGTGGCGCGGCCATCGGCCTGGTCGTCGGCGGCATCCTCACCGAGTACGCCTCCTGGCGCTGGTGCCTCGGCGTCAACGTGCCGATCGCGATCGGCGCCGCCATCGCGGCCTTCCTGATCGTGACCGAGAGCAAGGCCCACGGGAACACCAAGTACGACGTGCCCGGCGCGGTGCTGGTCACCGCCGGCCTGGTCTCGCTGGTCTACGGCTTCACCGAGGCGGCCAAGCCCGACCTCGGCTGGACCGCCGGCACCACGGTCTTCTTCCTGGCGGCCGCGGTCGTGCTGCTGGCCGCGTTCGTGGTCTGGGAGTCGCGCATCGCCAACCCGCTGCTGCCGCTGCGGATCGCGCTGGACCGCAACCGGGGCGGGTCGTACATCATCTTCCTGCTCGTGGGCGCCGGCCTGTTCGGGATGTTCCTGTTCCTGGCGTACTACTTCCAGCTCAACCTGGGCTACAGCGCGCTGAAGTCGGGCCTGGCGCTGCTGCCGTTCAGCGCCGGCATCATCATCGGCGCCGGCGTGATCTCCCAGATCCTGCCCCGGGTCGGCCCCAAGCCGCTGATGATCCCGGGTCTGGGGCTGGCGGTGCTCGGCATGCTGTGGCTGACCCAGATCACCGCGGACACCAGCTACGTCACCCACGTCCTGCCGGCCGAGCTGCTGATGTCCTTCGGCATGGCCGCGGTGTTCATCCCGACCTCCAGCACGGCGCTGGTCGGCGTGGACGAGCACGACGCCGGGGTGGCCAGCGCGCTGCTGAACACCTCCCAGCAGATCGGTGGTTCGCTCGGCACGGCCCTGCTCAACACGCTGTACGCCTCGGCGGTGACCAGCTACCTGGCCGCCCACGTCAAGGTGCCGGCGGACGTGCAGCGGCTGCAGGGTGACGCGCTGATCCACGGTTACCACGTGGCCTTCTTCTGGGCCGCGGTGCTGCTGGCGGCCGGCCTGGTGGCGGCGGTCCTCTTCATCAACGCCAAGAAGAGCGACATCCCCAGCGACGCGGCGGTCGCCGCGGCCGTGTAGTTCTCCCACCCGAAGGGGCGGTAGCGGCAACGTCGCTACCGCCCCTTTGCCACACTCACGGCCGTGGCGGACTTGCTGGGTGTGATCGGCAGAACTGAGTTCTCAGTCGCAGTCACCCGCGAACCGTGGACTCTGCCGGTGGACCGCCTCATCCTGTCGGCCAGCGCGACCGGCCTTGGATCCCTCGGTGCCGCGGCGGCGGAGCAGTTTCCCGAGGCCCGGCTGTACGAGGCCGAGCTGGATGTGCTCGACCTGAAGTACGGTCATTCGGTCAAGACCAGCGGCCCGACGCTCACCCTGGTGAACCCGCGACCGGCCGCCGGCGCCGGGGGTCCGGAGCCGGCGCCCACCGCGGAATCTGTCGCAGCCGCTGCCCAGCGCGGCTTGGACGCCGGTGACCGACCCCGGGAGCGGGTGGCCTTGTCCCTGCTCGGATCGGGGGCCGCCGGCCTGCCGGTGGAGGCCTGCGCCGCCGCGATCGTCCCGGCCGTGCGGTCGTCGGCCGAGGGCCGGTTCGACGCGGTCTACTTCATCGGTGCGGACGAACGGGCCGCCGCCGCCGTCCG
>DATINN010000187.1:0-7666 GCA_035474175.1 Mycobacteriales bacterium
GCGACCGCGCCGCGCGTCAGCACGCCGTGCCGGTCGAGCAGCACCTCCGCCTGCGCGTGCGCCCGCCGGGTCGCGTCGGTCTCCCGCGCGGGGAGCCGTGACCACCGCCCGGCCGCGGTCGGCGGCCCGGTCCGGGACGGAAGAGCCGCCCGCCCCGGCCGCCCGTATCGCGACCGCGCCGGGGCCCGCCGTCGCGCGGGCCCGGAGGAGGACCGGGACGGCGTCCCGAGCACTGCACGCAACGGCGCCAGCGTGTCGTTGGTCAGCTCACCGGCCCACACCAGCTCCCAGAGCGCCTCGATCAGCGCGGCGTCGTCGGTCGACCCGGCCCGGTCCGACAGCGTCCGGAAGAACAGCGCCTGATCCCCGTCCAGCGCGTCAAGGATCGATTCGTGCACCGGCGTGAGCGAGAGCGGCGCCGGGTCCGGCAGCAGCAGGTCGGCCGCGTCGGCCGGCGCCAGCGCCAGCCACCCGTCCCCGCCCGGCAGCGCCCCGGCCCCGGTCCAGGTCACCTCGCCGGCCGCGGTCAGCTCGTCGAGCAGGGCAGGGGAGTAGCCCGCGACCCGGGACGGCAGCACGGTCGTCTCCAGCGCCGAGGCCGGCACCGCCGCCCCGGCCAGCTGCTCGATCACCCGCAGCAGCCCGTCGGCGCCCCGGGCCCGCGACCCGACGCCCTGCCAGGCCGGCAGGAACCGGGCCAGCGCCGAGGTCGGCACCGGCTCGACCTCCTTGCGCAGCTTGGCCAGCGACCGCCGGCGCAGCGTCCGCAGCACCTCCGCGTCGCACCACTCGGTGCCGGACCCGCCCGGCCGGAACTCGCCCGAGACCACCCGGCCGGCCGCGGCCAGCCGCTCCAGCGTCACCCCGACGACGGCCACGCCGAGCCCGAGCCGCTGGGCGCAGTCGCCCGCGTGGAACGGCCCGTGCGTCCGCGCGTAGCGCGAGACCAGGTCGCCGAGCGGGTCGCGGACCGGCTCGGTGAAGATCTCCGGCACCCCGACCGGCAGCGGCGCGCCGAGCGCGTCGCGGACCCGGCCGGCGTCCTCGATCGCGATCCAGCGCTCCTCGCCGGCGATCCGCACCCGGATGGCCCGCCGGGCCGCCTCCAGCTCCTCCAGCCAGGCCGGCGTCGCCCCCCGGGCCAGCGCCTCGGCCGTGGTCAGGTCGCCGAGCAGCCGCAGCAGGTCGGCGGTGGAGTCCAGCGAGTAGGCCCGGCGGTCGTCGGACAGCCGCTGCACCTGCAGCTCGACCTCGGCCACGGCGTCGGCGTCGAGCAGCTCGCGCAGCTCGGCCTGGCCCAGCAGCTCGGCCAGCAGCGCGGTGTCCAGCGACAGCGCCTGGGCCCGGCGCTCGGCCAGCGGTGCGTCCCCCTCGTACAGGAACATGCCGACGTAGCCGAACAGCAGCGACCGGGCGAACGGCGACGGCTGCGGCGTCTCCACCTCGACCAGCCGGACGGCCCGGGAGCGCAGGTCGGTCATGATCCCGACCAGCCCGGGCACGTCGAAGACGTCCTGCAGGCACTCCCGCATGGTCTCCAGCACGATCGGGAACGAGCCGTAGCCGCTGGCGACCTGGAGCAGGTGGGCGGCCCGCTGCCGCTGCTGCCACAGCGGGGTGCGCCGGCGCGGGTCGCGCTTGGGCAGCAGCAGGGCCCGGGCCGCGCACTCCCGGAACCGGGACGCGAACAGCGCCGACCCGCCGACCTCGGCCGTCACCAGCGGCTCGATCTCGTCCGGCTCGAACAGGGCGACCTCGGCCGTCGGCGGCTCGCCGTCGGTCTCCGGCAGCCGCAGCACGATGCCGTCGTCGGAGTGCATCGACTGGACGTCGACGCCGTAGCGCTCGCGCAGCCGGGCGGTGATCGCCAGCGCCCAGGGCGCGTTGACCGGCGCCCCGAACGGCGAGTGCACGACCAGCCGCCAGTCGCCGAGCTCGTCCCGGAACCGCTCCACCAGCAGGGTGCGGTCGTCGGGCACGTGCCGGGTGGCCTCCTTCTGCTCGGCCAGATAGGCGAGCAGGTTGGCGGTGCCCCACTCGTCGAGCCCGGCCGAGCGGGCCCGGGCCGTCGCCGCCTCGGGCGTCGCCGCGGACACCTCGCGCAGGAACGCGCCCAGCGCCCGGCCCAGCTCCACCGGGCGGCCCGGCGCGTCGCCCTTCCAGAACGGCATCTTGCCGGGCTGGCCCGGCGCCGGCGTGACCAGCACCCGGTCGTGGGTGATGGCCTCGACCCGCCAGGACGTCGAGCCGAGCAGGAAGACGTCGCCGACGCGCGACTCGTAGACCATCTCCTCGTCCAGCTCGCCGACCCGGCGACCGGGCTCGCCCGCCCCGGCGGCCAGGAACACGCCGAACAGGCCGCGGTCGGGGATGGTGCCGCCGCTGGTGACGGCGAGCCGCTGCGCCCCCGGCCGGCCGGTCAGCGTGCCGCTGACCCGGTCCCACACCAGCCGCGGCCGCAGCTCGGCGAACTCGTCCGACGGGTAGCGCCCGGACAGCATGTCCAGCACCGACTCCAGCGCCGAGGCCGGCAGCGTCGCGAACGGCGCCGCCCCGCGGACCAGCCCGGCCAGGTCGTCGACGGCCCACGCGTCGAGCGCGACCATGGCCACGATCTGCTGGGCCAGCACGTCCAGCGGGTTGCGCGGATAGCGCATCGACTCGATCTGGCCGGCCTGCATCCGCTCCGCCACGACCGTCGACTCGACCAGGTCGCCGCGGTATTTCGGGAACAGCACGCCCCGGCTGACCGCGCCGACCTGGTGCCCGGCCCGGCCGACCCGCTGCAGCCCGGCCGCCACCGACGGCGGCGACTCGACCTGCACGACCAGGTCGACCGCGCCCATGTCGATGCCGAGCTCCAGCGACGAGGTCGCGACCACGGCCGGCAGCCGCCCGGTCTTCAGCTCCTCCTCGACGATCGCCCGCTGCTCCCGGGAGACCGAGCCGTGGTGGGCCCGGGCGACCACGACCGGGGCGCCGTCGGCCACCCCGGCCTGGGCCGAGACCGCGGCCGGCATCCCGCCCGGCGGCCGCGGTCCGTCGGCCCACTTCCCGGGCTCCGGCGCCCCCGCGGCCGTGGTGGACGACCCGAGCGCGTCGTACTTCGACAGGTCCTGCGCGGTCTCCCCGTACTTCCGCTCGTACGCCAGCTCGTTGAGCCGGGCGGTGAGCCGCTCCGCCAGCCGGCGCGAGTTGGCGAACACGATCGTGGACCGGTGCTGCTCGACCAGGTCGAGCACCCGCTCCTCCACCGCCGGCCAGATCGAGGTCCGCTGCTCCGCGCCCGCGGCCGAGCCCCGGACCTCGCCGGTCGGCTCGCCGAGCTGGGACATGTCCTCGACCGGCACCACGACCTGCAGCTCGACCGTCTTGGCGGCCGGCGGCTGCACCACGGTCACGTCCCGGCCGCCGGCCAGGAACCGGGCCACCTCCTCGACCGGCCGCACGGTCGCCGACAGCCCGACCCGCTGGGCCGGCCGGGGCAGCAGGTGGTCCAGCCGCTCCAGGGTCAGGGCCAGGTGGGCGCCGCGCTTGGTCGAGCAGACCGCGTGCACCTCATCGAGAATCACCGTCTCCACGCCGGCCAGCGACTCCCGGGCGGCGCTGGTGAGCATGAGGAACAGCGACTCGGGCGTGGTGATGAGGATGTCGGGCGGGCGCCGGGCCAGCAGCCGGCGCTCCTCGGCCGACGTGTCGCCGGAGCGCAGGCCGACCTGCACGTCGGGCTGCGGCAGCCCGAGCCGGGTCGCGGCCTGCCGGATCCCGGCCAGCGGGGAGCGCAGGTTGCGCTCGACGTCGACGGCCAGGGCCTTGAGCGGGCTGATGTAGAGGACCCGGCAGCGGGCCTTGGGGTCCGCCGGCGGGGGCGTGGCGGCCAGCCGGTCGAGCGACCACAGGAACGCCGCCAGCGTCTTGCCCGACCCGGTCGGCGCCACCACCAGCGTGTGGTCGCCGCGGCCGATCGACTCCCACGCGCCCAGCTGGGCCGGCGTCGCCGTCTCGAAGGCGCCGTCGAACCAGGAGCGGGTCGCGGGGGAGAAGAGATCGACGGCGGTCACGGCATCCATACTGCGCCGGACCTACGACAATTTCGCGCCGCCCTCAGCGAACGGCCGTCAGGCGGGCGCCCGGGCGCCGGCGCAGCCGGGCCACCGCCGCGGCCGCCTCGACCAGGTCCGGCTCGGCCCGCCGCAGGCTGTCCAGGTGCTGCGCGCTCCACAGCAGCAGCAGCGCGTGCCGGGTCGCCGTCGCGTCGCCGTCCCGCAGCCCGTCCCGCAGGCCGGCGCGCAGGTGGCCGAGCACGTCGTCGGGCAGCTGGGAGTCCGGCGGGTCGGCCGCCGGCACGTTCGTGCGCCGGCCGGCGAGCAGGTCGCCGACCGTGCGATACCAGAGGTCCACCCCGTCGGCGACGGCCCGCAGCTCCGCCCCGGCCGCGGTGAGGTCGGCCGGCAGCGCGCCGTGCACGTCCTTGGCGCACAGCTCGGACAGCGAGTCGGCGACCAGCCGCAGCCGGGTCGCCGCCCCGGCCAGCGCGGCGACGTCCTCCAGCGGCACCCGCTTGGCCCCGGGCTCGGCCAGGAACTGCCGGAACGCGTCGTCCAGCCGCTGCCGGGCGGCCAGCGCCCGGTCCAGGCCCTCCGGGGCGGGCCGGCCGGTCAGCGTGTGCACCAGCGCCCGGACCCGGTCCGAGGCCGCCCCGTACGCGTCGTCCAGCGCGACCCCGAGCGCCACCGCCGCCCCGCGCGGCCAGAACAGCGCTCCGACCAGCACCGACACCCCGCAGCCGAGCGCCACGTCCTCGATCCGGATCAAGCCCACGTCCAGGCCGGCGGGCGCGATGATGGAGAACAGCACGACCACCACGACCGTGAACCCGGCCTGCCCGGCGGCGAACGAGATCGTCGGGGCGATCGCCGCGACGAGGATCGTGATCGGCAGCAGCACCCACAGCACCACCGGGTCGCTGCCCAGGCCGAGCAGCACGGCGGCGCCCACGGCCACCCCGAGCGCGGTCCCCAGCACCGCCCGGACCGCGGTCGCCCCGGTGCCGACCGCGCTGGACCGGAGCACCGACAGCGACCCCAGCACGACCCAGAACGAGTGCTGCACCTCCAGCGCCGTCGACAGCCCGACCGCGATCGACAGCCCGGCCGCGCCCCGGATCGCCGAGCGCAGGATCGCCGAGCGCCGGTCCAGCTGCTGGCGGGTGAGCTCGCCGGCCGTGGCCGTCCACCGGCGCAGTGTGACCTGACCGCCGCCGCCGCGGACCTGCAGGACGTGCTCGGCCACGGTCTGGGCGGCGAAGCCGAGCGCCCGGGCCGCGAAGGACGGGTCCTGCGCGCTGGTGACGCCGTCGCCGGCGGCCCCGATCCGGTCCAGCGTCGCGGTCGCGGCCCGGGTCCGGGCCGCCCGCAGCGCCCGCAGGCCGGTCCGCAGCGGTTCGTCGTCGGCCGAGGTGAGCAGGGCGGTCGAGCACCGGCCGAGCAGCACGCCGGCCACCTCGACGACGGTGTCGATCTCCCCCCGGCACGGGTGCCCGCTGCGGTCGGCCGCGGCCACCTCGGCCGCGGTCCCGGCCAGCCAGTCGAGCTGGTCGGCCAGCACGGCCAGCGCCCGGTCGGTGTCCCCGGCGCCGCCGGGCCGGTACGGCGTGCGGGCGAACTCCGAGCGCAGCCGGGCCGCGGCCGCCGCGGCGTCGGCCGCCGGCCCGTCGACCGGGTCCGACCGCCCCTCGGCCACCAGCAACGCGCCCAGGGCCGCGCACGCCTCGGCCGCGCGGCTCCGCAGCGGGCCCGGCGCCGGCCGGCCGCGCAGCAGCATCCCGGCCGGCACCGAGAACGCCACCGCGAGCCCCCAGCCGGCCAGCCGCCAGGGCAGCTCCGACCAGGGCACCGGGATCGACACCGGCAGCACGAAGGTCAGCAGCACCGCCGTGGTCGCCCCGGCCGCGTACGAGCCCAGCGACGCGGCCATGAGGACCAGGAACCCGACGACCGCCATCCCGGCCGCCGCCGTGCCCACGGTCATCGAGCAGGCCGTGGCGACCGTGATCGACACCGCCCCGATGCCGGCCACCACCCCGTAGGTGAGCAGCCGGGGCCGGGCCGGCCGGGGCGGGTCCAGGAACAGCAGCAGCGCGAACGAGCCGAACGCGGCGAACGTCGGCAGCTGCGTGTCCGACGTCAGCGCCCGCGCCACCGCGAACGCGATCGGGATGACCACGGCCGCCCGCAGCGCCCGGGCCAGCGCCGGCCGGCCCGGGACGCGGCTCCGCAACCAGGCCGGCGCATGCACGGCGTCACTCCACCGGTCCGCGGACCGCAGCACAAGAGGCGAGAATGGGACCCATGCAGCGCACCCTCTTCGACGCCGAGCACGACGCCTTCCGCGACATGGTCCGCGCCTTCCTGGAGCGCCATGTCGTGCCCCGGCACGCCGACTGGGAGAAGGCCGGCATCGTCGACCGCGACGTCTGGGTCGAGGCCGGCAAGCAGGGCCTGCTCGGCATGGACGTGCCGGAGGAGTTCGGCGGCGGCGGCGAGACCGACTTCCGCTACAACACCGTGCTGGACGAGGAGATCATCCGGGTCGGCGGCACCGGCCTCGGCTTCGGCCTGCACAACGACATCGTCGGGCCCTACCTGCTCACGCTGACCACGGAGGAGCAGAAGCGGCGCTGGCTGCCCGGGTTCTGCTCCGGCGAGCTGATCACCGCGATCGCGATGAGCGAGCCGGGCGCGGGCTCGGACCTGCAGCGGGTGCGCACCCACGCGGTCCGCGACGGCGACGACTGGCTGCTCTCGGGCTCGAAGACGTTCATCACCAACGGGATCAACGCCGACCTGGTGCTGGTGGTGGCCCGCACCGACCCGGACGCCGAGGGTGCCCGCGGGCTCAGCCTGCTCGCGGTCGAGCGGGGCATGCCCGGCTTCGAGCGCGGCCGCAACCTGGACAAGGTCGGGCTGAAGGCGCAGGACACGGCCGAGCTGTTCTTCGACGAGGTGCGGGTGCCGGCCGCCAACCTGGTCGGCGGGCTCAACCGCGGCTTCGTGCACCTGATGGAAAACCTGCCCCAGGAGCGGCTGTCGATCGCGGTCGTCGCGGTCGCGGCCTGCGAGGCGGTGGTCGGCCTGACGCTCGACTACGTCAAGCAGCGCCAGGCCTTCGGCCGGCCGATCGGGTCGTTCCAGCACAACCGGTTCGTGCTGGCCGAGCTGTCGACCCAGACGACCGTGGCCCGGACGTACATCGACGAGTGCGTGCGGCAGCACCTGCGTGGCGAGCTGACCGTGCAGGACGCGGCGATGGCGAAGTGGTGGACCACCGACCTGCAGAACAAGGTCGCGGACGCCTGCCTGCAGCTGCACGGCGGCTACGGCTACATGAGCGAGTACGCGGTGTCCAAGCACTGGCTGGACGGCCGGGTCCAGTCCATCTACGGCGGCACCAACGAGATCATGAAGGAGATCGTCGGCCGCGGCCTAGGACTGTGATCGCCTCGCGCAGGATCGGCCGCGGCATTGCGAAGTTGAGCCGGACGAACCCGCGCCCGGCCTCGCCGCACAGCGCCCCGTCGGTCATCGCCACGCCGCGGTCCAGGAAGTGCGCCGCCGGGTCGGCCACGACGCCCCGGAAGTCCAGCCAGGCCAGGTACGTCCCCTCC
>DATINN010000188.1:0-4810 GCA_035474175.1 Mycobacteriales bacterium
CCGTCGCCCGTGCTGCCGTAATTCACGACGCTGCGGGAGACGGACGTGCCGTTCGTGTCCTCGTCGAACAGCAGCACGTCGCCGATCCCGGCCCGGCCGTCGATGCTCACGTCGGCGTTCTGCGGGACGATGACCTCGATGCTGCCGACGCCGAGGGAGGCCTTCGTCCGGACGAGCTGTTCGGACAGGTCGACGTCGGTGAGGTCGAGCGTGATGGTGCCGACGCCGAGCCGGTAGCTCTGCTCGATGTCCGAGGCCTCGGTCGGTGTGTAGGTCCGGTCGCCGGCGCCGCCGTCCAGGTCGATGCCGGACGTGCTGACCACGATCAGCAGGGCCAGGCTGGGCAGGCCGAGCCAGGCCAGCCAGCGGGCCCGGCCGACGAACGTGCCGACGAGCAGGCCGAGGCCGATGATCCCGGTCGTGATGGCCAGGTAGGTCTGCACGTCCGGGCCGCCGGCGTCGCCGTCGTCGATCGCGGCCGTGATGCCGACCGTGACGAGCAGCACGCAGAGGGTCAGCACGCCGAGGATCGAGTGGTCCCGCTTCGGCTTCGGCGGCTTGACCGGCTTGACCGGGGCCGGCGCGGTGATCGTCGCGGTCGCGCCCGGCTGGTACGGCGCGGGCGTGTCGAAGGCCTGGTACGCCACCGGCGGCGGTTCCGGGGCGACCGGTTGCGGTGGTCCGCCCTGGCGCCGCTCGTTGAGGTTGCGGATGAGGAAGTAGGCGCCGCCGACGACGAGCAGGCACAGGGCCAGGTCGCGGGCGTCGCCGATGGCGACGACACCGGCCAGGACGAGGCCGGCCACGATGAGGGCGGCGGCGACGAGGGTGTCGCGGCCCCGGCTCGGTCCGCGCGTGCCGCGGCCGATCAGCGACTCGACCGGGGAGGACTGCTGGTCGTCCGCGGGCAGCAGGACCCAGCCCGCGGCGTACAGGAGGACGCCGCTGCCACCGAAGAGGGTCAGCACCGCGAACAGGACCCGGAACAGGACCGGGTCGATGCCGGTGTACTCGCCCAGGCCGCCGGCGACGCCGCCGATCACCTTGCGCTGGGTGCTGCGCGTGAGGCGGCGGACGGTGCCGTCCGGACCGGTCCGGTACGCCCCGAACGGCGGCGGGACCGGTCCGCCGGGCGGGACCTCCCCACCGGCCCCGAACCCGGCCCCCGGCGGAACGCTCCCACCCGGCGGAACGCTCCCACCCGGCGGAACGCTCCCGCCCGGCGGAACGCCGGCGCCGGGCGGAACCGTGCCGCCCGCGGGCGCCGAGCCCGGGAAGCCCTCGCCCGGCGGGACCTGCGCCCCAGCCGGCGATCCCGCACCCGCCGCGAACGCGTCGCCCTCCGGCATCGCGCCCGGGGAACTCGACGGGAACCCGCCGGCCGACGGGAACGCCGCCCCGCCCGCCGACGCGAAGCCGGCCCCCGACGACTCGGGGAACTCAGCCGCCGGCGGAAACCCACCACCCGCCGACGGGAACCCGACCGTCGGCCGCTCCCCCGCCACCTCACCACCGAGCACCGTCGTCGGCTGATCGCCCGACGCACCACCGAAAGCCGTGGTCGGCTGGTCGTCCGAGGTGCCGTCGCCGAGAACCGCCGTCGGCTCCTCGGCGGACGTACCGCCTTCGGAGCTCGTCGCCGGCTGGTCGGCCGGCGCGCCACTGCTGGATGCCGTCGTCGGCGCGGCGGACGCGCCGCCGCCCACAGCCGTCGGCGGCTCGTCGTCCGACGCGGCACGGGCGAAAGCCGTGGTCGGTTGGTCGTCCGAGGTGCCGTCGCCGAGAACCGTCGTCGCCTGCTCCGCGGACGTACCGCCGGAGGCGGTCGGGTCGGCGGACGTGCCGCCGGAGGCAGTCGGGTCGGCGGACGTACCGCCGGAGGCCGTCGGGTCGGCGGACGTACCGCCGGAGGCCGTCGGGTCCGCGGACGTACCGCCGGCGGCGGGAGACGCGTCCGGGGACGGGTCGGCGGCGGGTGCCGGCCGGGTGTCGGCGGGTGGGGTGGGGCGCGGGGAGTCGGCGGGGAGCGCGTCCCGGCCCGGGTCGGCGGGGTCGGGGGTCGGGTGCTGAGGGGGATCCTCGTTCATGGCAATGATCGTGGTACCGATCCTGTCGCCCCGGTATGGGGGATGGCCCTGAGCGGACCCTGGTCCGCGGCCGCCCCGAAGACCGGGGTGGTCCCCGTGGCCGCGCGCCCCCCGCCGGTGCAACCATCGGAGCCACACCCACCGGAGGAGACAGACACAGTGCAGGTCGCGGCCCCGCCCCGGCTCTACCGCGCGGCCGACGGCCGGGTGGCGGCCGGCGTCGCCCAGGGCCTGGCCAACCATCTCGCCCTCCAACCGCTGCACGTCCGCATCGCCTTCGCCGTGCTGACCCTGTTCAACGGCTTCGGCATCGTGATCTACCTGGCCCTGTGGGCGGTCGTCCCGCAGGAGCCGGTGACCCCGGGCAGCGAGCCCCGCCGGCGCCGCGGCGTCGAGCGCGGCACCGCGCTGGCCCTGGTCGCGGTCACCGCGGGCGGCCTGCTGCTGGCCCGCGGCGTCCCCGGGCTGGGCGACAACATCCTGCTGGTGCCGCTGCTGCTGGCCGGCGCCGGCCTGGCCGTGCTCTGGAGCCAGGCCGACAAGGACCAGCGCGACCGCTGGCGGCGGATCTCCCTGTTCGACAGCGGCGAGCCGACCGCCCGCGGGATGGCGGTGGCGCGTTTCGCCGGCGGCGCGATCCTGGTCGCGGCCGGGGTGGCCCCGTTCCTGGCGCTGTCCGGCACGCTGTCGGCGCCCCGGGACGGCGCGGTCGCCGGCGCCGCGGTGCTGGCCGGGCTGGCCCTGCTGACCGCCCCGCTGTGGTGGCGGCTGGTGGCCGACCTGACCGAGGAGCGGCGGGAGCGGATCCGCTCCCAGGAGCGCGCCGACCTGGCCGCCCACCTGCACGACTCGGTGCTGCAGACGCTGGCCCTGATCCAGCGGCACGCGGACGAGCCGCGCGAGGTGGCCCGGCTGGCCCGCGGCCAGGAGCGCGAGCTGCGGACCTGGCTCTACCGTCCGGAGGACCGGCAGCAGTCGAGGTTCGCGGCGGCGCTGGAGGCGGTCGCGGGCGAGGTCGAGGACGCGTACGTGGTGCAGGTGGAGAGCGTCGTCGTGGGCGACGCCGAGGTCGACGAGCACCTGGCCGCGCTGGTCCAGGCGACCCGGGAGGCGCTGGTCAACGCGGCCAAGCACGCCGGTGTCGGCACCATCTCGCTGTACGCGGAGATCGAGCCGGAGGAGGTCACGGTGTTCGTGCGCGACCGCGGCGCCGGCTTCGACCCGGAGCAGGTCCGCGACGACCGGCACGGCGTCCGCGGCTCGATCGTGGGCCGGATGCACCGGCACGGTGGCACGGCGACGATCCGCAGCCGGCCCGGTGCCGGCACGGAGGTCGAGCTGACGATGGACAGGAGCACCACATGAGCGAGACCCAGGGCCCGGTGCGGGTCGTCCTGGTGGACGACCACTCGATGTTCCGCTCGGGGGTGCGGGCCGAGCTGGCCGCCCACCCCGAGGTGGAGATCGTCGGAGAGGCCGGCGGGGTGGCCGAGGCGGTCGCCGTCATCGGGCGGACCCGGCCGGCCGTCGTGCTGCTGGACGTGCACATGCCCGACGGCGGCGGCAAGGCCGTGCTGGACCAGGTCGGCAAGACCGACCTGCCGGTCCGGTTCCTGGCCCTGTCGGTGAGCGACGCGGCCGAGGACGTGATCGGGGTGATCCGGGCCGGTGCCCGGGGCTACGTCACCAAGACGATCTCCGGTGCGGATCTCGCCGCCGCGGTACGCCGGGTCGCCGACGGGGACGCGGTGTTCTCGCCCCGGCTGGCCGGGTTCGTGCTGGACGCGTTCACCCGCAACCCGGAGGCGGCGGTGAGCGACCCGGAGCTGGACCAGCTGACCGCCCGGGAGAAGGAGGTGCTGCGGCTGCTCGCCCGCGGGTACGCGTACAAGGAGATCGCGTCGCGGCTGTTCATCTCGGTCAAGACGGTCGAGACGCACGTGTCGTCGGTGCTGCGCAAGCTCCAGCTGTCCAACCGGTACGAGCTGTCCCGCTGGGCCACCGACCGCCGCCTGGTCTAGTTGATCGCGACGGTCCACTGGCCGGTCTGCCGTCCGACCGAGCGCACGTCGACCGTCACCGGCCGGCCCGGCACCATCCCGGCGGCGGTCGCGACCCGGTCCGGGACGACGACGCTGACCAGGCCGGGCGCCACCACTTGGGCATCGTCGTCGCAGGACACAGTGGTCAGCGGCCGGCCCGACACCCGCAGCTCCAGCCGCACGCCCCGGACGCAGAACACGGTGACCCCGAGCCCGCGGGTCTGGACGAAGTCGGGGGCGACCTGGCGGATCGTGCCGCCCGCCGAGCCGTCGAAGCCGGTGAGGCCGTTGCTCACCTCGACCCGCGCCATGGTGTCGGGGAACTTCGGGGACAGGACGCCGACCGTCCAGTCCCCGCCCGAGCTCGGCCGCACGGCCACGTTGTTGCCGCCGCCGCCCGCGAGGAGCAGCCGCGCCTGATCCGCGGTGAGAGGCAGGGCGCCCTCGAAGTGGTCGCCGGACGGCACCCGGCAGCTCAGCCGCTGCTCGGCGAACGGCGGCCCAGTCAGGTTGCGCAGGGCGACGTCACCCCGGTGATCGCAGCGGGCCACGAGGACGGCGGGCGCACCGCGGTCGGACACGCTCCAGGTGGCGTCACCGCGGAAGGAGAAGTACTGCTCGCCGAGGAAGCCGCGGACGGCCTGCTGACGCCCGTCGTCGCCGAAGTACGGCCCGGCCGGC
>DATINN010000189.1:0-2458 GCA_035474175.1 Mycobacteriales bacterium
TGCGCGCTGGCGATCAGCGCGGGTTTCCTGCCGCCCACGATGGGCTGGGCGCACCCCGATCCGGAGCTCGGCGACCTCGACCCGGTGCCCGGCGCGGCCCGGGCGGCCGACGTCCGGGTGGCCATGAACGACGGGTTCGCCTTCGGCGGCGACAACGCGATCACCGTCCTCGCGGGCGCACCGTGACGGCGCTGGCCGTGAGCGGGTGGGCGGCGCTGACCGCGGCCGGACCCGAGCGCGGCGACGTGACGGCGGCGCTGCGGTCCGGTCGGCCCGGGGTGCCGACGGACGTCCCGGCCGCGTACGGGGACGTGCCCGGGGGCCGGGGCTACCTGCTGGACCTCGACCCGCGCAGCCGGCTGGGCCGCAAGGGCACCTCGGCGCTGGACCGCGGCACCGGCCTGGCCCTCCTCGCCGCCGGCGCAGCACTCGACCACAGCGGCCTGACCCAGCCCAACGCCGAGCCGGCCGGCACCGGAGCGGGAGCCGCCGACGCCGGACCGGCCGGACAGGGCGGCGCCGCCGTCGGCACAGGCGGCGCGGACGCGGGTCGGGCGGAGCGGCTCGGGGTCGTGCTCGGGACCTCGGTCGGCGGCTTCCGCGCGACGATGGAATACAGCCTCCGGACGCTCGTCGACGAGCGTCCGTACCTGGTCAGCCCGGCCCGCTTCCCGACCACGGTGATGAACTGCGCCGCCGGCCAGGTCGCCATCCGCTACGGCCTGCGCGGCGTCAACGCGACGGTCGCCGGCGGCCGGCTCGCGTTCCTGCAGGCACTGCGCTTCGCCCAGAACGCGCTGCACCACCAGCACGCGGACGCCCTGCTGGTCGGTGCCGTCGAGGAGTACTCGGCCCAGCACGCCTGGCGCACCTACCGGACCGGGGACCCGACCGTGCCCGCGGGCGAGGCCGCGGTCGTCGCCGCCGTGCAGCGGGCCGAGGACGTGGCCGCCCCCGTCGCCGAGCTGCTCGCCGTCGCCGTCGGCTTCGCCCCGGGCGACGAGCAGGGTGACGAGCAGGGCGCGGCGCTCGGCGCCTGCGCGCTGCGCTGCCTGCGGCGGGCGGAGGTCGACCCCGGCGACGTCACGCTGCTCGCGACCGGCGAGCTCACCCCCGCCGACCGCACCGAGTCCGCCGCGGTGGAGCGCGCCCTCGGCCCCGCGTTCAGCGCCGAGCGGGTCCTGGTCGCACCGGTCCTCGGCGACTGCCAGGCGGCCGCGGGCGGCCTCGCCCTCACCGGCCTGCTCGCCCGCGCCACCGCACCCGGCTTCGGGCTGCTCACCGGCCGAACCCCGGCCGGCGCGATCGGCGCCGCCCTGTGGCGACTCCCGGCCCCGATCGACTGAGACGCAGAGGGCGGAGGCTCCGGGATTCGAACCCGGGATGGGGTGTAAGCCCCAAACCGCATTAGCAGTGCGGCGCCATAGACCGGACTAGGCGAAGCCTCCTGGCGACCGCGAGCGGTGCCGGTGCGGAAGTGTACCGGCTGACCGCACACCCCCGGTACGCAGGCGGCCCGCCCGAGGACCGGGCGCCCGCCGGTTCCGCGACCGGCGCGGAGCGGACCGAACGGCACCGGCAGGTCCGTGACGGCTCAGCGACGGACGGAAGGGGTGAGACACGCTCGTGTTGTCGCAACCCAGGTTCGACTAACACAAGCGGTACACCTAGGGTAGTGCCGTGAAAGCGGGACGGGGGTCCGTGCCTGCGTACCAGGTGCTTGCGGATGCGCTGCGCGCGAAGATCCTCACGGGTGAGCTGAAGCCGGGTGCGCGGCTGCCGATCGAGCCCGACCTCTCCGCCCTGTACGGGGTGAGCCGGTCGACCGTTCGCGAGGCCCTGCGCGTGCTGGCCAGCCAGAACCTCATCTCGACCAGCCGCGGCGTCTCCGGCGGGTCGTTCGTCGCCTACCCCAACCCCGAGCAGATCGCCGGCTACCTGGAGGCGAGCCTGCGGCTGCTGACCCAGTCGGACAACCTCACGATCGGGCAGCTCGCCGAGGCCCGGCAGATGCTCGAGGTGCCGGCGGCGGGGCTGGCGGCCCGGCGGCGCTCGGAGGAGCAGCTGCAGGCGCTGAAGATGGCGCTGTTCGAGCGCGGGCAGGTCAGCCTGGAGCAGGCGATCGCGGCCAGCAAGTCGTTCCACACGGCGCTGGTGCGGGCGACCGGCAGCCCGCTGGTCGAGGTGCTGACGCGCCCGGTGTTCGAGGTCGTGTACGACCATGTGCAGGGCTGGGACGCGCCGCCGGGGTTCTGGCCCCGGATCGCCGGCGACCACGAGCGGATCTTCGACGCGGTCGCGGCGCAGGACCCGGCCTCGGCCCAGGACGCCGTTCGCGACCACCTCCGCAAACTCCGCCCCGCCTGCGCGTAGGCCCCCCGCCCCGGCCGCGGCTCAGCCTGAGCGCGCCGCCAGCCCGACCCAGCCCAGGTGACTGCGCCGGCCGGCCCAGCGCAGC
>DATINN010000190.1:0-6664 GCA_035474175.1 Mycobacteriales bacterium
CACCGCGACGACCAGCTCGGTCAGCAGCGAGGCCAGGTGGGCCCGGCGGGTCAGCCCCATCCGCCGGCTCAGCGCGTACGCCGCGGTGCGGGAGCGCTGCCGGGCGGCCAGGTAGAGCAGCAGCGCGGTCACCCCGATCACCCCGGCCAGCGCCGCCAGCACCTGGACGTAGCCGAAGGTCCAGGTCAGCGGGTAGAGGTCGGTGTTGCGGACGATCGTGTCCTGGTTGACCCGCCCGGTCACGTGCAGCCCCTGGGCCGCCAGCGCGGCGGTCGCGGCCCCGGCGTCGGCCGGCCGGGTCCAGACCTCCTCGCTGCGGGCCACGTACGGGCCGAGGGCCGGCAGGGCGTGCCGGTCGACGACCAGCAGCGGCGTCGCCACCGAGCGCATCCCCGGGAAGGTGGCGACCCGGGCGACCACCTGCACCGGCACCACCAGCGCCTCCAGCGAGACGTGGTCGATCGCGGTGCCGTCGCCGCCGGCCAGGATCGCCGGCAGCCGCCCGTCCCGGGCCGGGCCCAGCCGGGCCAGCAGGTCCGGCAGCGACGCGGCGGCGAAGCCGTCCCGCCAGTAGGCGTAGCGGGCGAAGCCGGCCGGGTCGACGGCCAGCACCGGCAGCTCCTGCGAGAACGTGTCCTTGGCCTCGGGCAGCAGGCTCACCGGGGTGCCGGCCGGCGAGGCGGTGGCGAACGTGCCCGGCGTGGCGTCCGTGCGCAGCGCCACCGGCGCACCCACGTACGTGGCCGTCTTGGAGTCGACGGTCGCCCGCACCGACGTGCTGAGCGAGGCGCAGACGACCAGCACGCCGACCGGCAGCGCCACCGCCACCAGCACGCCGGCCGAGACCGCCCGGGCCGCGGTGATCCGGCGCACGGCCAGGAACCCGGGCACCGGCAGCCGGCCGCCGAGCGCCTGCAGCCGGCCCGCGGGCAGCCCGGCCAGCCGCACCACCAGCACGGTCAGCCCGGCCAGGGCCAGCAGCGGCAGACCCACCACCAGCGGGCTGATCCGGACCGCCTCGCCGCCCCCGCTGACCGCGCCCCGCTCCCGCAGCCGCAGGTAGGACCAGACGGCCGCGCCGACCAGCAGCAGCTCCCAGGGCACCAGCGCCCAGCGGGAGCGCGCCAGCCCGATCGGGCGCTCGCCGGTGGAGCGGCCGCGCAGGCCCGCCACCGCGCCCAGCGCGACCAGGCCGAGGGCCAGCGCGACCGCGACCGCGCGCAGCGCGCCGGCGTCGGCGCCGTCGTCGAGCAGGCTGGTCGGGCCCAGCCGGGGAGCGACCAGGATCGTGACGGCCCAGCCGAGCAGCGCGCCGGCGACGGCCGGGAGGAGCATCTCCAGCACGGCCTTGCCGGCCAGGCCGGCCGGCCCGATGCCGCGGGCGGCCAGCAGCCGCACCTCCCCCGCCCGCCGCTCGGCCCAGTAGCCGCCGGCCGCGGCGACCAGGCCCAGCGCGACCAGCAGAGCGGCGTACGCGGCCGGGCGGGTGGCGGCGTTCAGCGCCCCGCGCACCTGGGTGGCGCGGGCGGCCGCGCCGGCCAGCGTGGCCTGCTCCTCGTACGCCCCGACCAGGCCGGGGGTCTGAAAGACGGCCGCGCCGGCGCCCTGCAGCGCGGTGGCGACGGCGATCGCGTCGCCGGCCCGCGCGGTGGCCGGGTCGAGCGCGGCCGTCCAGGTCGTCCAGGGCCGGTCGTTGCCGGCCAGCGCGAGCAGGGTGCGGTCGTCGAGGATGACCAGCGGCCGCACCCGCGGGCCGCCGTCCCCCAGCGGCGGCACGATCAGCCCGGCATAGCGGCACCAGGGCAGCGGCAGCGTCCCGCCGTAGCCCGGGTCGTTGAGGTCGCGGTAGACGCCGGCCACCGGTTCCCGCCGGTCGCGGGCCAGCACGGTGTCGCCGGCGTCGACGCCGAGCCGCCGGGCCAGCGAGTCGGGCAGCCACAGCCCGGGGTCACCCGGGTGCCCGCGCAGCACGGTGACCGCGCCCAGCGCGCTCGGGCGGGCGAACCCGACCACCGACTCCGCGCGGTTCCCGGCGGCGACGGTGAGGAAGCCGTCGCCGCGGCCGGCCGGCAGCACCATCGTCCGCTCGCCGAAGGCCACGTGGCGGGCGGCCAGCACCCCGCGCACGGCGGCGTCCTCGGTCACCGCGTACCGGGCGGCCGGCAGCGGCAGCGGCGGGTCCGACGGCAGGTCCTCCGGCCGGTTGGTGATCCCGGGCGCGTACGAGTCCGGGCAGGTCGCCACCGCCCGGTGCAGCGCGCCGCTGGCCGCCCCGGACAGGAACAGCGGCGCGCTCGCGGCCGCGATGCCGAGCACGGCCGTGGCCACCAGCACCGCCGCCGACGCGCCGGGCTGGCCGAAGGCCGCCAGCGGGGCCCGCACCCACGGCCGGGACAGCAGCAGGTGCAGCGGGCCCGGACGCCGGCGCACCCCGGGCACGCGTCGGCGGGCCATGCCCGGACCCTAGGGACGCAGCCCTGCCACCCGGTCCGGGCGAATCCGAACCGTGATCACATCGTGGTCAGATCAGTACGCCCGGGCGCAGTAGGCCAGCACGTCGGGCTCCTCGCCGGTGTCCGGCATGCTGCCGTCGGCCCGGGTCAGGCAGCGGACGGACACCGAGTGCTCGGCCAGCCGGGCCTCGCCCTCGGGACCGAGCTCCGACCACGGCAGCCGGGCCCAGCCGGTCGCGCAGGCCTCGGCCGCGTCGTCGATCGTCTTGACGTCGACGATCCGCGCGTCCCGCTTGCGCTGGGCCTCGTCCAGCAGCGCGACCTGGTCCTCCACCAGCGCCACCCGGACCGCGTTCGCCAGCCCGGCCAGTGGCACCGGCGTCTTGGTGCCGGGGACCCGGCGGACCAGCGTGACCCGCTCCTCGGCCAGGTCGCGGGGCCCGATCTCGACCCGCAGCGGCACGCCCTTGAGCTCCCAGTCGACCGCCCGGCGCCCGAACGGCACGTCGGCCCGGTCGTCCAGCTCGACCCGGACGCCCTCGGCCCGCAGGTCGTCGGCGATCCGGACCGCGGCGTCGGTCGCCTCGGCCTTGATCACCACGACCGCGACCTGCACCGGCGCCAGCCGGGGCGGGACGCGCAGCCCGTTGTCGTCGCCGTGACCCATGACCAGGCCGCCGAGCATGCGGGTGGAGCTGCCCCAGGACGTCTGCCACGCGTACTCCCGCCGGCTGTCGCGGGACAGGAACTGGATGTCGAAGGCCTTGGCGAAGTTTTGCCCGAGCTCGTGCGAGGTGCCCATCTGCAGCGCCTTGCCGTCGCCGGTCATCAGCTCCATCGTCATCGTGTTCGTCGCCCCGGCGAACCGCTCCCGCGCCGTCTTGCGGCCGACCACCACCGGCAGCGCCAGCACGTCGACGACGAAGTCCTCGTACACGTCGCGGTGGATCTGCCGCGCGTAGTCGCGGGCCTCCTGCTCGGTCGCGTGCGCGGTGTGGCCCTCCTGCCAGAGGAACTCGGTGGTGCGCAGCAGCAGCCGGGGCCGCAGCTCCCAGCGCACCACGTTGGCCCACTGGTTGATCAGCAGCGGCAGGTCGCGGTAGCTCTGCACCCACTTGGCGAAGGACGCGTTGATGATCGTCTCGGAGGTGGGCCGGACGATGACCGGCTCCTCCAGCTCCTTGCCGCCGCCGATGGTGACCACGGCCAGCTCCGGGCTGAAGCCCTCGACGTGCTGGGCTTCCTTCTTCAGGTACGACTCCGGGATGAACAGCGGGAAGTACGCGTTCTTCGCGCCGGCGCCCTTGATCCGGTCGTCGACCTCGGACTGCATCCGCTCCCACAGCGAGTACCCGTACGGCCGGATGACCATGGTCCCGCGGACCGGACCGTTCTCGGCCAGCTCGGCCTTGGCCAGGACGTCCTGATACCAGCGGGGGAAGTCCTCCGCCTGCGGGGTGAGCACTCGTGCCATGCCGTCAGAGGGTACGGGCAGTGCTACCGCCCCCGCCTCCGGGTTACCGGACCACCGCGCCGCGCAGCACGATCCGCACCGGGTCGGCCAGGGTGCCGAGGTCGGCGCGGGGATCCGTCCCGTATGCGACCAGGTCGGCGGGGGCGCCCTCCTCCAGGCCGGGCAGGCCGAGGAAGGCGCGCGCGGCCCAGGAGCCGGCGGCCAGCGCGGCCTCGGCCGGGATGCCGGCCGCGTGCAGGGCCTGGATCTCGCGGCCGACCAGGCCGTGCGGCAGGACACCGCCGGCGTCGGTGCCGGCCAGCAGCGGCAGCCCGGCCTCGTACGCGTCCCGGATGCGGGCGTGCGCGGTGCGGTGCAGGGCCCGCATGTGCTCGCCGTACCGCGGGTATTTCGTCGCGCTGTCGGCGATGCCGGGGAACGTCTCGATGTTGATCAGGGTCGGGGTGACGGCGATGCCGCGCCGGGCCGCCTCCTCGACCACGGCGCCGGTCAGGCCGGTGCCGTGCTCGATCGTGTCGACGCCGGCCGCGACCAGGCCGGGCAGCGCGTCCTCGCCGAAGACGTGGGTGGCGACCCGGGCGCCGAGCTCGTGGGCGCGGGCGACGGCGGCGGCGAGCACGTCGTCCGGCCAGAGCGGGGCCAGGTCGCCGGCCTCGCGGTCGATCCAGTCGCCGACCACCTTGACCCAGCCGCCGCCGAGCATCGCCTGCTTCTCGACCGCGGCGACCAGCCCGTCCGGCTCGACCTCGACGCCGACGTCGCGCAGGTAGCGCCGCGGCCGGGCCACGTGCCGGCCGGCCCGGATCAGCCGGGGCAGGTCGTCGCGGTCCTGCACGAACCGGTTGTCCACCGGGGAGCCGGCGTCCCGGATCAGCAGCGCGCCCGCGTCCCGGTCGGTGACGGCCTGCTCGACCATCTCGGCCTCGGTCGGCTCGCCGTCGGGCTTCATGCCGATGTGGCAGTGGCAGTCGACCAGGCCGGGCACGATCCAGCCGCCGTCCAGGACGGTCTCGGCGTCCGCGACCGGCTCGTACGTCAGCCGCCCGTCGACGATCCACAGATCCCGCTGCTCGCCCGCCGGCAGGACGATCCCGCGGACGTGCAGCGCTCCCTCGGCCATGCCCGGCACCCTAACCGGCCCCGTCCGCCCGCCGGGGCCGCCGGTGCGGTCAGAACCTCCGTGGGAACTGGCCGAAGATGCCCGAGCTGAGCAGGTCGGCCATGTCGAGGATGTGCAGGTGGATCTCGTCGTACGCGGCGGCGCTGGCGGGATAGTCGGCCCCGAGCTCGGCGACGGCCTCGGCCAGGGTCTGGTCCAGGTGGGTCTTCATGGCCGCCCGCATCGTCGCCCGGGGCCAGAAGCGGGGATTCGCCGCGGACAGGAAGTCGGCGATGTCGTTGCCGTTGGCGTACCAGCGGGTCCGGGCCGCGGCGAAGGCGGCCGTGTCGCCGGCCTTGGCGGCCTGGAGCAGTTCGACCGCGGTCGTGATGTGGACCCGCAGCAGCGCGGTCAGCCGGGTCCCGGCGGCGGGTCCGTAGTACGGCTTGATGGCGTCGCCGAGGTCGGTCTGGTTCTGCAGCAGCCGGGTCGCGGTGGCATCGAAGCCGGCGGAGCCGTCCGCGAACGTCACGATCGCCAGCCTGGTCCAGGTGACGTGGTCCTCCCAGAGCTTGCGCATCTGGTCGTGGAGGACGACCTGCTTCCTCGTCAGCGCGCGCGGATCGACGTGGCCGGGGTGCTGGGCCACGGCTTCGCTGTAGCTGGCGGTCACGGCGGCGTCCGCCGGGGCGGTGGAGACGACGGCGGCCGGCACGATCAGCAGCGCGCCGCCGAGCAGCGCCAGCCGTCGGATGCGGCGGGAGATCAGGTTCATGGGTGTCCTCCGGAACGGCGTGCGACAGCGACGCCCGGCGCGGGGGGCCGGACGTCGGCGTTGGGAGAGATGGCCGTGTCGTGCCTTCTAGAAGACGACAGACTGGACGTTAGAGAATAGGTCGTATTACGTCAAGAGTCGTTTGTTTTAGAAGGCGACCCAGGTTCTTCAGAGCGGCGGCCAGGCGCCGACGATGCCGACGGCGGACGTGCCGGCGGCGACCCCGGCCGCGACCGCGGCGGCCGGGGCCGCGCCGCCGGTCCAGGCCGCGAGCAGGCCGGCGTCGAAGGCGTCGCCGGCGCCGGTGGTGTCGACCGGCTCGACCGGCTCGGCCGGGACGTCCCACCGGCCGCCGCGGTCGAGCCAGGTCGCGCCGCCGGGACCGGCCGTCACCGCCACCGCGCCGACCGCCGCCAGCACCGCTGCGGCGCCGCCGAGCGCGGCCAGCTCGCCCGCGCTGGGCAGCAGCAGGTCGACCCCGGCCACCATGGCCAGGAAGCCGCGCGGATCCGTGAGCAGCGCGGCCGCCTGCGGGTCGACCGAGGTGGTCAGCCCGGCGGCCCGGGCCGCGGCCAGCGCGGTCAGCCCGGCCGGTCGCGAGGACGGGTCGAGCAGGACGTACCCGGACAGGTGCAGGTGCCGGGCGCCGGCCAGCGCGGCCGGGTCGATGTCCGCCGGTGACAGCCGGCCGGCGGCGCCCCGGTCGGCCAGCATCGTGCGCTGCCCGCTGCCGTCCACCAGCACGATCACGGTGCAGGTGGGAGCGTCCGGATCCTCGGCCAGCACCGCCTCCACCCCGGCCCGCTCCAGCTCGGCGTGCACCTGGGTCGCGGCCGGGTCGGCGCCGACCCGGCCGAGCAGCA
>DATINN010000191.1:0-1809 GCA_035474175.1 Mycobacteriales bacterium
CAGGTCGTCCGGGGCCAGCACCCAGCGCGTCCGGCCGAACCACCCGGTCACCAGCAGGGTGCCGTAGTAGACGACGCCCAGCGCGGCCAGGCCGAGCAGGCGGATGCTGCGGCCGGGGTAGTTGGGGTGGAAGCCGACCACGCCGAACTCGCCCGAGCCCTGGAACGCGTCGCCGCTGGCGTACGCGGTGATGCCGCCGTAGATCGCCTTGTGCGCGGCCAGGTAGACGGCGCCACCGGCGGCCAGCGCGGCCAGGAGCCCGACCGCGGCCCGCCGCGGCGTGCGGGTGAGCGCGACCAGGACGAGGGCGGCGCCGACGGGGGCGTACTTGACCGACAGCCAGGGCAGCGCGATCACGGCCAGGGCAAAGACGGTCAGCGTGCGCGGGGTCGGCCGCGGGGCGGTGAGGGCGGCGACGGCGACCAGCGCGGCCAGGGCGCCGGGCAGCTCCGGGTAGACCTGCTGGCCGTAGACGGTCAGCGGGGCGGTGCAGGTGGCGAGGGCGACGCCGACCGTGGCCGGCCGGGGCGGGACGGCGAAGCGGCGGACGGCGACCCACAGCAGCAGGCCGGCCAGCACGCCGGCCAGCGCGGCCAGGGTGAGCCGGGCCGCGAGCCAGCCGCCGAGGCCCATCGGCACCGCGAGCAGGACCGGCAGCAGCGGGTCGTGCGGGGACAGCTGGCTGCCGTCCGGCCGGGTCGCCGTCTGCACCGGCAGGTCGGCGTCGTGGAAGGCCAGGTAGCGCCGGTCGGCCAGCTCGTCGGAGATGTCGAGGTCGTGGTCCTCCCACAGGCTCAGCGCGGACAGCAGGTATTGCGGCTCGTCGACCGCCACCCGCCCGCCGTACGTGGACGGGACGCCGGCGCCGAGCGCGGCGGCCAGGAAGGTCAGCAGGCCGACCAGCAGCAGCGCCCGGGACAGGGAGCGCTGCGGGGTGACGCGGTCCAGCGCGAGGCTCACCCGGCGACCAGGACGGGCTCCTCGACCGCGCCCGCGAACGCCTGGCGGGCGACGAGCGCGTCGAGGTCGGTGACCGGCACGAAGCCGAGCGTACGGCCCAGGCGGGTGGTGTCGGCCCAGGTCGCGGCCGGTTCCACCGCCGTCGCCGGGATCCGGACGAGCTCGGCCGGCGCGTCCAGGACCCGGCACACGGACGCGGCCAGCTCGGCCAGCGTCCGGGGGCGCCCGGTGCCGACGTTGAGCGGGCCGGTCACGCCCCGCTCGGCCGCCGCGCGGGCGGCCCGGACCAGGTCGCGGACGTCGGTCACGTCCCGGGTCCGGGCCGGCGAGCCCAGGATCCGGATCGGCCGGCCGGCCCGGACGGCGGCGATCCAGCGGGCCAGCGCCATGTCCGGCCGCTGCCCCTCGCCCGCCACCGTGAACGGGCGCAGCACCGCCACCGGCCGCCCCTCGCACAGCCGCTCCACCAGGGCCTTGCTCCGCGCGTACGCCCCGAGCGGGCGCAGCGGGTCGTCCTCCCGCGACGGGCGGTCGCCGGCACCGCCGTACACCGAGGAGGAGGACGTCACCACCAGCGGGACGTCCCGCGGCACCAGATCGAGGACCGCGGCCGTGGCCAGCACGTTGTCGCGGATCCGGGCCGCGTCGGCCGCCGCTCCGGTGTCCCGCACGCCGGGTCGCCCGGCCAGGTGGAACACGGCGTCCGCGCCCGCGAGCGCGGCCGCGACCGCCGGATCCCCGGCCAGCAGGTCGGCCCGCACCTCGACCACTCGCCCCCCACCCCCACCAGCCACCCGGAGGGGACCCTGCGGGTCGGGGAGGGGGCGGCGGTCGAGGGTGGTGACGGTG